>NZ_JBLUPY010000005.1:172500-229690 GCF_048068215.1 Pseudomonas sp. NY15372 | reverse complement strand
AAGGCAACAGAAGGGCTGCTTGGTAGGATCATGTCACTGTGCTGTTGTGATCAGAATCTTGGCTGCCTTTGCCTTAATGATTGGGGCCGCTACGCGCCCCATCGCGGCACAAGGCCGCTCCTACAGGGTTATGCAAGGCTTGCCAATGGCGGGTTGCCTGTGGGGAGCGGGCTTGTCCGCGATGGCAGGGCTTTGTCTTGCGCTGGGTCAATACTGCCCCGCGCAACCAGGCAGATCCTCGGAGGTAGACAGACCTTCCAAGAGGACTCGGCCATGAGCAGCACCTTTTTCATCCCCGCCGTGAACATCATGGGCATCGACTGCCTTGACGAGGCAATGACGGCCATCGCCGGCTACGGCCTGCGCAAGGCGCTGATCGTCACGGACCACGGCCTGGCGCAAGCCGGTGTGGCCGAGCGTATCGCCGGCCTGTTGGCCCTGCGCGACATCGATTCGGTGATATTCGACGGTGCCAAGCCGAACCCGAGCATCGCCAACGTCGAGGCCGGGCTGGCCTTGTTGCAGCATGAACGGTGCGATTGCGTGGTGTCCCTTGGCGGCGGCTCGCCCCACGACTGCGCCAAGGGCATCGCCCTGTGCGCAACCAACGGTGGGCGGATCAGCGACTACGAAGGCGTCGACCGCTCCGCCAAACCGCAATTACCGCTGATCGCCATCAACACCACCGCAGGCACCGCCAGCGAGATGACCCGCTTCTGCATCATCACCGACGAGGCGCGCCACGTGAAGATGGCCATCGTCGACCGCAATGTCACGCCGATCCTTTCGGTCAATGACCCGGCGCTGATGGTCGGCATGCCCGAGGGACTGACCGCCGCCACCGGTATGGATGCCCTGACCCACGCCATCGAAGCCTACGTGTCGACTGCCGCCACGCCGATCACTGACGCCTGCGCGCTCAAGGCCGTGACCTTGATCAGCGATAACCTGCGCCGGGTCGTCGCTGATGGCAGTGACCTGCAGGCACGGGAGAACATGGCCTATGCCCAATTCCTCGCCGGCATGGCGTTCAACAATGCATCTTTGGGCTACGTGCATGCCATGGCACACCAATTGGGGGGCTTTTACGACCTGCCGCACGGGGTGTGCAACGCCATCCTGCTGCCCCATGTGCAACGTTTCAACGCCAAGGTCAGTGCCGCCCGCCTGCGCGATGTGGCCAAGGCCATGGGCGTGAAGGTGTGTGGGTTGGACGCGGAGCAGGGCGCAGGCACGGCGATTTCGGCCATCGAGCACTTGGCGGCGGCAATCGGCATTCCGGCCGGTTTGGCAGCGCTCGGGGTCAATCTGGAGGATGTACCGGTGCTGGCGGCCAATGCCTTGAAGGATGCCTGCGGCCTGACCAACCCGCGGCCGGCGAGCCAGGCGCAGATCGAGGCGATTTTCAAGGCGGCGTTCTAACAGACTCAAGCGTTTCGCCCGGCCTGTAGGGCTGCGCAGCAGCCCCAGACCCCATGAGGCCTTCACCGCTCGCGCATAAAGAACCCAGCCACATATTTGCGGAACGTCTCCAGGCTCTTGAAGTCGGCATAACGTTTGAAATTCTCGGCATCCGGCTCCGGGCCGATGGGTTGCTCCAGCAGGGAAACCGACAGCACCCGGTCCTGGTCCGAGGTGAGCACCAGCTCATCCATCACCTGCCCACCAATGACCGGCCGACGCATCAGCACCTTGACGCCTTTGCTCGCCATCCAATCGATCAGCGACACCAATGCCTTGAGCGGCTCGCGCTCTTCGTCGCGGTACACCGGGAACAGGTGCCCGCGCGATAGCACCGGCACGCTGGCGACGTGGATCAGTTCATAGAAATGGCTACCGGCGGTGGTGGGTGAATAGAGCGCCAGGGCCAGCAATGGCCCGCTGGTGCGGCTGCCGCCCCAGAACAGATGGTGGCCCTGGAAGTCGAAGCCGTCCTCGGTGCGGGCGTTGAACAGCTTGCGCCCCTTGACTTGGTCGATGCAGTCGAGCAGCAGGCCATGGCGGCGGTGGTTGCCGAAGGCCGTGGCGTCACGCAGGCGGGACTTGAGCATCATCATGTGCTTCATGTCCAGGCGGGTTTCCAAGTAGTTGCTCGCCGGCACCCGCTCCACCAGTGGATAGCGACCGGCCACGCCGCGCAGGTCGGCGAACTGGACCGTGAGGTCTTTCTTCAGGTGGGTGGCGTAGACATTCAAGCCACTGGCTTCGATCCAGGTCAGCAACAACGACAACAAGCGCTGCTGTTCGCGGCGTTCGGCAGTGGCGCCAGGGCCACCTTCCCCAGCCCGATTGAAATCGCCCAGCAGGCGCAGCGCAGTGTCTGGCGGCAGCCAGGCGGCAGGTGCGGCGGTTTGCTCGCTGCGTTCGCCGGTTTCGCGCTCGACCTTGGTGAACGGGCAGCCGGGCGCATGCTCGGGGGTGTCCGGGTTGTTGCGCAGGAACAGGGTGCCGGTACTGCCATTGAGGCTGACGTTGAGCACTGGCACGGCATCTCGGCGGCAGTCGCAGGCTAGCCATTGGTTGGCGCTGCGTACCTTCATCAGCCACTGGTTGGCCTGCAGCAGGCGTGGGCCGGCGAGGGTGCCGGAGGCGAAACCGACCAGCAGTTCCTCTTCGGCCGGCGTGAGGCTGCGCACCTGCGCAGCGGTCTTTTCGATGATTCGCATTCAGCAGCTCCAAGCTACGAGCCTCAAGCTTCCGGTAAAGTCAGGGCGCTTTCAAGCCGAACGCCTGAAGCTCGCAGCTTGTGGTTCACTGGCCGCCGAACAGCTTGGCGGCGCGGGCGCGGATTTCCTCGGGGCTGAGGTCTTCCTTATGGGTGGAAACGAACCACAGGTTGCCGAATGGATCCTTCAGCGTGCCGCTGCGGTCGCCATAGAACTGGTCCTGCACCGGGCGCAGGGCCAGGGCGCCGGCGGCGACGGCCTGGTCGTAGATTTTGTCGCAGTCGTCGACATACAGGTGCAGGCCGACGGCGGTGCCGCCCAGCGACTGGCTGGCCGCCAGGCCGCCCTCCATGTCGCAAGGGTCGGCGAGCATCAGCGAGGAATCGCCGATCTTGAGCTCCGCATGGCCTACGCGGCCGTCGGGGCCTTCGAGGCGGAACATCTCCACCGCACCAAAGGCCTTCTTGTAGAACTCGATGGCCTTTGCCGCGTCCTTGATGCCCAGGTAGGGCGTGATGCTGTGTTGTCCTTCGGGAACAGGTTTGACCGCCATTGCAAGGTTCCTCCTTCAGGTAAGGTCAGTACCGACCCGCCACGGGGTATACCGCGGCAGGCTTCACGCATTTACCGAAGCTGTATATTTGTACAGTTTCGGCAAATGCGCAAATGCCTTTTCCCTATTAGAGGCCGTCTGCCTAGAAGATGTAGTCGGTGGTCAGGAAACTCGACTGGCGGTTGCGGATGATCTCGCTGATCAGTGCCTTGTTGGCGTCCTGGAACTTGGCGGCCACCAGGGTACGGATGGAGAACACCCGCAGGGCGTCATGTACCGACAGGGTACCTTCGGCGCTGTTCTTGCGGCCGTTGAACGGGTAGCTGTCCGGGCCGCGCTGGCACTGGGCGTTGAGGTTGATGCGGCCAACCTGGTTGGCGAAGGTGTCGACCAGCATGCCGATGGTCTGCGGGTCGTTGCCGAACAGGCTCAACTGCTGGCCGTAGTCGGAGTCGAGCACATAGTCGATCACCGTCTGCAGGTCGCGGTAGGGCACCACCGGCACCAGTGGGCCGAACTGTTCCTCGTGGTAGACGCGCATGCTGGGCGCCACCGGGTAGAGCAGGGCCGGGTAGAAGAACGAGCCACGGCTGGTGCCGCCGCCTTCGTTGAGCACGCGGGCGCCCTTGGCGGTGGCATCGGCCACCAGGCCATCGAGGTAGTCGACCTTGCCAGGCTCGGGCAGCGGCGTCAGGGCTACGCCCGGCTCCCAGGGCATGCCGGGCTTGAGCGCGGCGAGCTTGCGCTGGAACTTGTCGAGGAACGGCTCGACCACATCTTCGTGGACGAACAGGATCTTCAGGGCGGTGCAGCGCTGGCCGTTGAACGACAGGGCGCCGGTGACCGCCTCTTCGACGGCGTTGTCCAGGTCCACTTGGGGCAGGACGATACCAGGGTTCTTCGCATCCAGGCCCAGGGCCGCGCGCAGGCGGTGCGGGCGCGGGTGCAGTTTTTTCAGGTCGCTGGCGGCCTTGTGGGTGCCGATGAAGGCGAACACGTCGATCTTGCCGCTGGCCATCAGGGCGCTGACCGTTTCGCGGCCACGGCCATAGATGACGTTGATCACCCCAGGCGGGAAGCTGTCGCGGAAGGCTTCGAGCAATGGGCGGATCAGCAGCACGCCGAACTTGGCCGGCTTGAACACTACGGTGTTGCCCATGATCAGCGCCGGGATCAGGGTGGTGAAGGTCTCGTTGAGCGGGTAGTTGTAAGGGCCCATGCACAGCGCGACGCCCAGCGGTGCGCGGCGGATCTGGCCAAGGGTGCCTTGCTCGAGTTCGAAGCGGCTCGACCGCCGGTCGAGGTCCTTGAGGGCATTGATAGTGTCGACGATATAGTCGCAGGTGCGGTCGAACTCTTTTTCCGAGTCCTTGAGGTTCTTGCCGATCTCCCACATCAGCAGCTTGACCACCGCCGTGCGCTGTTCGCGCATGCGCCCCAGGAAGGCTTCGACATGCTGGATACGCTCGGCCACACGCATCGTCGGCCAGGCGCCGCGGCCTTTGTCGTAGGCCTGTACGGCGGCATCCAGGGCAGTGAGGGCGGTATCGGCATCGAGCAGCGGGGCGCTGCCGAGAATCACTTGCTGCTCGCTGTCGCCGTGCTTGAGCCAGACCGGGCTGCGCACCGTGGCCAGGGGGCCGTCCCAACGCCTGAGCTGGCCACCGACCAGGTAATCGCGTTGCTCCAGGGGTTCGCCCAGGCGCCAGGCCTCGGGGATGTCATCGGGGGCGGGAAACAGCGAATCGAGCAGACGGTCCATGGGTACTGCACCTCGTTTGTTCTTGGGTAGGTGAATCGCTTCAGCTGCGAGCATGCACCCACTGGAAGAAAAACACCAGTCTGGCTCAAATTTGCCGTGGCCGGGCCGATACAGGATCAATCGCCGCCGATTTCAGCCCAATGAAGACTCTCCCCGTACCCCCTGATCAGCCGCCGCCCCACCCAGGCACGCTGCGGCGCACTGTGCACCGCTTGCTGCCGGTCGGTTTCGCCCTGGTGGGCATCGGCTTGTCCATCGCGCTCGGGCACCTGGACATGCGCCGTGAGCAAAGCGAGCAACTGAACAACATCGCCGCGCGCCTCTCTGGGGTACGCAGCGCCCTGGAGGCGCAGCTACGAGCGGCATTCGCCGAAGCCGAAGGCATCGCCCAGCTGATCTCCACCGATGGGCGAATCAGCCCCGGGCATTTCCACGGCATGGCCCAGGACGCCCTCGAGTCGGTGCCCTACATGCACCACATCGCCCTGGCGCCGGACGATGTGATCAGTGCGGTCCACCCCGAACAGGGCAACCAGGCGATCATGGGCCTGGACTACCGCCGGTTGCCCGACCAGTTCCCCATGCTGCAGTCGGCCCGTGAACACCAAGAGGCCGTGCTGGCCGGCCCGGTCGGGCTGTACCAAGGTGGGCGGGCATTGATCTACCGGCGGCCGGTGTTCGTCGCCGGCAAGCGGGGGGTGAAGCTTTACTGGGGCAATGTGTCGATCGTCGCCGACATCGACCGCTTGCTGTGGGCCGCAGGCCTGCGCCCGGACATGGACATCCAGGTGGCGTTGCGCGGGGCGGACGGCAAGGGCGCAGATGGCGCGATGATCTGGGGCGATCCGCACCTGTTCGACGACCCGCTGCTCAGCCAGGTGGTGACGGTGCCGGGTGGGCATTGGCAGATGGCCGCCGCGCCCCGCGATGGCTGGCCGGTGCTGGGCCTGTTCGCTTCACCGCTGTTCCTCTTCGCCCTGACCTGCACGGGGTTGTTCAGCCTGTTCGTCGCCCAGCTCAACGGCAACCAGCGCCTGCTGCAACAGCGCAACCGCGAACTGCGCCAGTCGCAGGCGCAGCTCGAACGCCTGGCCCACTACGACACCATCACCGGGTTGCCCAACCGCGTGCTGTTCCAGAAACAGCTGGCCGAGGCCATTGCCAGGGGCCATGGGCTGGCCGTACTGATCCTCGATATCGACGGTTTCAAGCAGGTCAACGACAGCTTGGGCCATCCAATGGGCGACCTGTTGCTGCAACAGGCCACGGCGCGCTTCCTGCAGGAACTGGACAGCGCCGACCGGGTTTGCCGCCTGGGTGGCGACGAATTCGTGTTCATGCTCCAGGGCAGCCAGGGCCAGATCAGCCACCAGGTGTGCGCCTTGCTGCGCTGCTTGCAGCGGCCATTCGACCTCAACGGCAATGCGGCGCTGGTCACTGGCAGTATCGGCCTTGCCCGCTGCCCGCAGCATGGCGAGGCGGTGGACAGCCTGCTGCGCCACGCCGACACCGCCATGTACGCGGCCAAGGAGGGCGGTCGCAACGCCTGGCGGCCCTATCACCCGGATATGACCGAACGCCTGCAGCAGCGTCTGGAGCTGGAGCGCAACCTGCGCCGGGCCCTGCAGCACGACGAATTCGAGCTGTGGTACCAGCCCAAGCTCGACCTGTTCAGTGGTCGCGTGGAAGGGGTGGAGGCACTGCTGCGCTGGCGTGACCCTGAGCGCGGGTTGGTATCGCCGGCCGAGTTCATTCCCCTGGCAGAGCGCACCGGCCTGATCATCCCGTTGGGCGAACGTGTGCTGGAGTTGGCCTGCGCCCAGCTGGCCGCCTGGCGCGCCGCCGACTGCCTGCCAGGGTCGATGGCGATCAACGTGGCGGCGCTGCAGATCGAGCGCAGCGACTATGTCACCAGCCTCGCCACGGTGCTGGCCCGCTACGACCTGCCGGCGAGCCTGCTGGAGGTGGAGATCACCGAAAGCCTGCTGATGGAAAGCCAGCAGCAGGCCTGCGCGGTGCTCGCGCAGTTGCGGGCCATGGGCGTAGCCACGGCGGTGGACGACTTCGGCACTGGCTATTCGTCACTGGCCTACCTGCGTGCTTTGCCCATCGACCACCTGAAGATCGACCGGGCGTTCATCAAGGACCTGCCGGGCGATGACGATGCCCAGGCGGTGGCCTGCGCGATCATCGACCTGGGCCATGCCCTGGGCTTTCGGATCACCGCCGAAGGTATCGAGACCCAGGCCCAGTACGATTTCCTGCGCAATGCCGGGTGCGACCAGGGCCAGGGCTTTTTGTTGGCACGGCCGATGCCGGCGGCGGACCTGGCCCAATGGCTGCAGGCGAGCCGGGACTGCGGCTGAGTGGCGAGCCGGCCAGGCCGGTAGCCTCAGGACTCGACGAGCCTGGGGACTGCCCCATAGCCAATGCGCTGGGTTTGCCTGAGCTGCTGCTCGACCAGCGACTGCAGGGATTCGCCGGTGGGCAGGTAGGCATCGCCGAAGTCCTGCCCACCCAGGGCGCTGGGGTGCGTCACGATTTCCAGGATGCCATGGGCCGGGGCCAGCCCGGCCTTCAGGTCAGCGGGGGTGCAGACGTAGTCGGCCGTGGCGCCACTGAGCTGGCGCAGGCGGCGGTTGAGCAGGGTCTTGTACAGGCGCTTGACTGGGCCGATGTTGTGGCCGAGGTTGCGCGCCAGGCGCACCGGGACGCCTTGGCTGCGGGCAAAACGCGCGACCACTTCACCGATCGGCCAGATGTTGTGCACATGCTGGTGCGAGTCGAGGTGGCTGGGCACAAGGCCGTGGGCCAGGCAGTGTTGCCATTGCGCGTGCAGCTCCTGCTCCACGGCGGCACGTTCGCCCCGGGACAAGCGCAGGGTCGCGCGCTTGAGCGCGAAGGCGAACTCCCCGCTAGGCGAGCAGAACCGCGGTTCGGCGAGAATCGCCTGGCTCATCGGCCGGCCCTGGGTCAGGTTGAAGTGCAGGCCTATCCGGCCCAGCAGCGCGGGCTGGCGAGCCAGGGCGCAGGCCGCGGCGAAGGCGGGCATGTTGGCCATGGCCGTGGCCGAGCTGATCAGCCCGGCCTGGAACGCTTGCAGGATCACCGCATTGGTGTGTGGGCTCATGCCGAAATCGTCAGCGTTGACTATGACCTGGGAGGGCATCGGGGTTCTCCTGTGGGGAATCGGATGGAGTGAGGGCGGTCGATGGCCGTGCGCGCCCGTTCAGGTAGGGCTTGAGCAGTCGCCAGGCGCGCAGGGCCAGGCCCAGTAGGCGGCCGTCAAGGCGCTTGCTGTAGAGGCTCAGGCGCCATTGTTCGAGCGGGTCGGTCATGCGTTCATGCAGCTGGTGGCTGGAGTGGTGCAGGCTGACCCGCGAAGCGTCGATCCAGGTCCATCCATCGTCCAGCCCCCAGCGAATCCACTCATCCAGCAGCACGCGACCGCTGCCCAGGTCGCGATGATCCGGCACGAAGGCCAGGTTGTAGTCGTAGAGCCGCCCCTGTTCGAGCAGGCCGAGGCGGTAGCTGATGCAGCGACCGTCCAGCTCCAGGAGCACCAGGTGCACCAGACCTTCGCTGGCCAGGGCGGTGAACGCCTGGTACATCCATTGGCGGCGCTGCACGCCTGAGAAGATCCCGACCTCGTCATCGCCTTTCCAGCTGGCGGCTTCCACGGTGCTGACGGCATCGAGCAAGGCGCCGATGTCATGCACGTTGGCCTGCACCCGGCGCACTTGGGCACCGCAGGCGGCAATGCGCTTGCGCGCCCGGCGCAACTTGTAGCGTGGTGCGCCGCCGGGCTCCTGGCGATCGGCCTGGCTGACCCGGTGCAGCGGGACCACGCAGCTCAGGCGTTGCTCGCAATGCGAACTCGCCGCGGCCCAACGGCCCAGCCAGCCATGGGACTGTACCGACACTTCGCTCAGTTGCAGTAGGGCATGGGGCAGGTGCTTACAGATGGCCTGGAAGACGGTGTCGGCATCGGCCTCGGGGAGGTCGACGAGCAGGGCGATGCGGTCGCTCAAGGGGTGGCCCAGGTGGCGCACCACCGGGGCGTTGAACGGGCCATACGGTTCGCGCATGCGCACCAGCGGCAGGCACAGCCGCAGTTGTCCGCCCCGATAGCCCAGCAGCACCTGCAGGCGTTGGCCAAGCTGCAGGGCGCCTTCGGCGGCCCGCAGCCAACCCAGGTGGTTGAACGGGGTGCTACCCGCTACCCGCCGGCGCAGGGCCTCGTATTCGTCGGCCGGGAAGTCGGGGGTGAGCAGCGAGTCGTGCCAGCTCAGTCGCAGGTCCATGGCTTCAAGGCTCCTTGACGGTGGCTTGGTGTGTGGGGGCCGGGCGCGTGGCGTACATGCGCCGGCCCGCAGAGGGCGTGTCAGGGTGCGCCTGCGCAGCGTTCCAGCTCAGGGCGAACAAGGTCTGGCCAGGCACCTGGAAACGCACCTGGCCGCCTTTGCAGGCGTACGTGGTCGGCCGTGGCTGGTTGTCCGGGCCGAACAGCTCCAGCCGGGCGTCCGGGCACGCATCCAGGGCCAATGTGACCTGCTGCAGTCGGTCGGCCTTGTTGACCCCCAGCAGGCTACGCCGATGCGCTTCGGCCATGGCCAGGGCATCGACTTCGAACCCGTCGTTGTCCAGGGCCAGCACCTGGCCCAGCCAGTGCCGCTGGATGAACTGCTGGGCCAGGCCGACGGGCTTTAGCTGGAAGTGGGTGTCGTCGATGACCTGCACCATGCCCTTGGGCCATTCGGGCTCGTCGGCGACATGGAACCAGTTGAGCATGTCCAGCAGGCCATCGGCCGAGGCATTGATCACCACCGACGCCCACCAGAGGCCTGCGTAGTGGGTGTTCTGGTCGTAGGGGCTCAGGCTCGAGCCGCTGGAGAGGTTGGTCTGGTCCAACAGCAGCGCCTTGCGTGGCCGGCCCTGATCGTCCAGCCCCACCAGGGCGGCGGCCTGTCGCACACTGTCACGGTAGCTACGGGTGGCCAGCAGGTCGCGGACCATCCACTCGTGCCAGGCCAGAGCATCGACCTGGGTGCCTTGTTCCTCGAGCAGGCGCCGGGCCCAGTCAATGCCGCGCAGGCCCTTGGCGTCGTCCCTGAACGGGCCGCCGAGCCAGCGCGAAGATGCCGGGATGGCGATACGAACGCCCGCTTCGCGCGCTCCAGGCCAGTTGTGGACCACGGCGGTCATGAGGCGGAAGTAGTCGCGGAAGCTGGCGTAGTCGGGGTAGTTGAGGTTGGGTTCGTCGGCCACGCTCAGGTAGTGCACGCCCTTGCCGCCGAGCCGGGTGGTCGCTGCGAGCCAGGCCTGCAGGCCGTTGCGGGTGGGCGCATCGGCTGCCAGCACGGCGCGCCGGCCGGTGCCGGCCAGCAAGGTGATGTCCTGGTCGATGGCGAAGCGCTCCTGGTACAGGCGGCGCCAGGCGTCTTCGTAGTGCGGCTTGCGCACCAGGACGTCGACGAAGCTGTAGAAGCCCGCCGCCTGCGGGCGCAGGGCGTCCAGGGCGGCAAAGCTGGACGGTGGCGGCGGCACGTAGTGCATGGCCACACCCAGCAGTGGCGTCGGACCCAATGGTCGTTCGGCAAGCGTGAGTGCCACCTGGCCCTGGGCGAGCGGCAGGTCGCCCAGATGCTCGGCTCGCTGGGCGAACAGATTGGCCGTGCCGTCCAGCCAGAACGCGGCCTTGCCGCTGCCTTGCAGGTACAGGCGCCAGGTTTCGTCGCGGGCGCTGACCGGCAGCCTTTGCTGGTCGAACTGCCAATAGGCGCGGTAGGGCGCTAGCGCGACCTCCACCTTGTAACCGTCGCCCAGGCGCTGGGCCAGCAGGCGATTCACCCCGCCATGGTATTTACCGGCCAGGCTCGCCTGTTCGCCCGCCTTGACGCGAAAGAACAGGGTGGTGCCCGATGCCACTTCGGCGTTGAAGTGCACCTTCGCCGGCGCGAACAGGGCCCGGGTCGTATCCAGGTGCTCGACCTGGTAGCTGCGGAAGCTGTAGCCAGGAATCTCCAGCCGGTAAGGGCCTGCGGCAGCTTCCAGTGGCCAGCTTTGCTCGCCCCGCACCTGCTCGGCGCTGATCGCCCGTTCGGCCCGTAGCCGCCCTTGGCCATCGAGCAGATACAGGTGCTCGCCATTGGCATCGGCCTGCCAGGCCGGGTGCCACTGGATGCGCAGCTCGTCGGTGCGCTCGGGCTGCAGGTACAGGCTGCCGTCGCGGATGTCTCCCCACTGCAGGCTGGCTGCCAAGACCCACGACGGCACCAGCGCCGCGAGCAGGGCCAGGCACTTCACGCGGGCCTCCGTTGCAGCATTTCACGCAATGGGGCGTGGTCGCTGGGCAGGATGATCAGGGTCTGCCACAGGGCCACGTTGCTCAGCTGGCAATACACCACGAGCATCGCAAAGGTAACCGCCAGGTAGGCGATCGACGAGGCCAGGGCCGCGCCGACGATGCCCCAGGCCGGGATCATGAAGATGTTGAGCAGCAGGTTCAGCGCCGCGCCAGCGCCCATGATCAGAGACACCGTGCCCGGCCGGTTCTTGCCCAGCAGGTCCAGGCGCAGGATGGCGGTATAACACAGGCCCAACAGCCCCGGGAGCAGGGCGAGCAAAGCCGGGTAGGCGGGGGCGTACTCGATGCCGAACAGGGTGATGATCAGCCACTTGCCGATCAGCGCCATGCTCAGGCAGGCCAGCAGCATCACCGTGGCGGTCAGCCGCAGGGCCAGGGGGGTGAGACGCTGCATGTCGGCATCCTGTTGCAGCAGGTGCTTCATCAAGGGCGTGGTGACGGCTTCGGGGACGATCAGCAGCAGCTCGGCCGCCGCCGTGGCCATGGCGTAGTGGCCCAGGGCGGTACTGCCGAGCACTGCACCGATGAACAGGTAGTCCGAGCGCAGGATCACTTGCTGGAACAGCAGGTCAGGGTGGCTCTTGGCGCTGTAGCTCAACAATTCGCGCTGGCCGCTGCGGTCCCAGCGCAGGCGTACCGGGTACTGGCGTGCCAGCCAGGCCACGCCCAATACCAGCACCACGGCAAGCCCCAGCAGCCAGCTGATCAGCGCCGCCTCCATGGCCTGTTCGCGCCACATCCAGAACAAGGCGAGGAACAGCAGCAATGGCGCCAACGACTCGGTCAGGCGCAGGGCGTTGAAGGCATCCACGCCACCGCTGGCATTGTGCAGGGTCAACAGGCCGCTCTTGAGCACCGCCATCGGCACGGCCAGCAGCAACAGCCAGGCCAGCAGGCCGAGCTGCTGGGTCACTTCCAGTTGGCCGCCGAACTGACGGACCAAATAGACCCACAGCAGGGTCAGTAAACCGGCAAGCAGGCAGCCATAGACCAGCACCTGGGTCAGCAGCAGGCCCATGTCGCGGCGCTTGGCAGCCTGGTAGCCCACCGCGCTATTGAGCCCACCGCTGGTGACGGCACTGATCAGGTCGGGCAAGGCACTGAGCAGGGCGAACAAGCCTCGTTCGCTCGGGCCGAGGATCCGCGCCAGCAGCACGTTGCGCAACAGGCGCAGGGCGATCATCGCAAGCTTGGTGCCCATGCTCAGCGCCAGATGACGCAGGTAGGTGCTACGGATCATGCAAGGCCTCCACGGGCGATGCGCCAGGCCAGCAGCGAAGGGCAGGCAGCGGTGTGCTGGCTGACCCCGATACGCGGCAGGGCGAGGGGGTCGTCGTCATCCCGGAACAGCCCCTGGCGGGTGCTCAGGGCATAGGCATAGCTGTGCCGGGCGACCCATGAGCGGACCCGGTCGTCGTGGTCGCCGTTGGGGTAGCAGTACACCGGCAGCGGGTGTTCGCAGTGCTCATGCAGCGCGGCATGGCTACGCTGCAGTTCCTCGCCCAGGCGCTGCTCGTCGAGCTCAGGCAGCAAGGCATGGCTGGCACCATGGGGGCCGAAGCGCACCAGGCCGGTCGCTTCCAACTGGCGTACCTGGTGCCAGTCCAGGGCTTGCGGTACAGGCTCGGCCGGGCAGGCGTCGGTCATCCGTTGCAAGGTGGGCTGGCCAAGGCTCTTGAGGCTTTGCAGGTAATGGGCCAGCACTTGGCTGCGGGTATGGGAGCGGCTGCTCAAGAAATACGCCGCCGGCAGTGGGCGCCCGGTTTCACGCAATAGCTCGGCCAATGCCAGGCGCGCGTCCTCGCCGCGGGTGCCCCACAGGGTCTCGCCGATGCTTTCCCACCAGAAACGTTGGCGGCTGCCGATGTAGTCGGTGGACAGGAAGATGCTGGCCGGCACGCGATAGCGCAGCAGCAGCGGGAAGGCATTGACCGCATTGTCGCGCCAACCGTCGTCGAAGGTCAGGGCGACCCTGGGCCGGCCATGGCCGTTGGCAGGCCGGGGGGCCTGCAGCAGGTCCAGCAGGGTGACGCATTCGAAGTGCTGCGACAGCCAGCGCAGCAGGCGCTCGAAGGCCCGCGGGCCCAGGCACAGCTCGTTGCGATGGGGCAGCGCCGCGAGGCTGTCGTCCTCCAGTACCCGGTGCAGCATGAGGATCACCCCGGTGCTGTGCAGGCGGGCACGGGTACTGGGCAAATTGAAGTACAGCCAACCGCTAGCCTGCTTGATACGGGTCTTGATCGGCATAGAGGTGTACTCATCGATTCTGGTCGGGGTTCCACTGGCTGTAGCTGTACCCGCGCAGGAACTGCCACACGCCGATGCTCATGCCAGCCACCGTGACCAGCAGGAAGGCAGCCAGCCGAAACGGCTTGGGCAGGCGGCGACGGGCGTCCAGCAGGCCGAGCACCGCAGCGCCATAGCCGAGCAGTTGGGCTGCCAGGCAGAGCAGGTAGAAGCCGCCCTCGGTGGCCAGCCAGAGGTTGGCCAACAGCAACGGCACCAGTAATACGGGAGCCAGGCGGCGGATCAGCTTGTGGCTGGCCAGGGCAACGGCGTACAGGCCATGCCTGAAGGGGTTGAGCAGCTCACGTCGGGCGGCCAGGCTCAGCAACCCACCGACAGTGACCCGCTGGCGACGGCGGAACTGCTTGCCGGCCTCGTCCACACCTTGGTCCAGTACCACAGCCTCGGGCACGTAGACGATGCGCTTGCCCGCCACCGGCGCGCAGGTACTGATGAAGAAATCATCGTTGGCCTGGCGGGGAATCGGCTGGAACAGCTCGCGACGCAGGGCGAGCAGGGCGCCGTCGGCCGAGACCATGCAGCCGGTGCGGTTCTCGACCTTGCGCAGCCACGCTTCGTAATGGCGGTACAGGCTGTCGCCCAGGCTCAGGCCTTGCCCAGGCTCGGGAATGATCATGTGCCCGGCGGTGCAGCCGACTCCGGGGTCGGCGAAGGGGGCCAGGAGCCGGCGCAGGGTATCGCCGGACCACTGGTTGTCGGCATCGGTGAACACCAGGATATCGCCCTGGCAACGTTGCACCGCCGTGTTCAACGTGGCGCCCTTACCCTGGCGCGGCAAATCCAGCACCTGCACGCACGCAGCACCGATGGCGCGGGCACGGGCCACGGTGAGGTCGCTGGAGCCATCGCTGGCCACCACCACCTGCAGGTCGGCGGCCAAGTAATCCTGTGCCAGTACGCTGGCCAGCTTGTGTTCGATGTGCCGCTCTTCGTTATAGGCGGCGATGACCACGCTGACCCGTTGCGGGGCCAATGGGCCTGGCAACTGGCGGGGAAAGAAGGGCGCGGCCAGCGTCAGCAGCAGCGGGTAGCCGACCCAGGCGTACATCGGCAGCAACAGGCACGACCAGAAAATGAACTCAGCCACGGGCAGGCCTCCTTGCGGTGCGGTTGAACAGGTTCAGCACGAGGGCGGCGCCGGCCAGGTGCAGGCGGACCCAGTGCAAGGCCCACAGTTGCAGAGTGAACACCGGGGCCCGGTGCTTGAGGCTCTGCCTCAGACTCAGTGCCAGGGCCGGGAGGGCGCCCAGCACCATCAGCAACAGGGCGAGCCGACCAGCCCCCTGGAACAGGGCCAGCAGTGCCAAGGCGGTCAACACCCAAGGCACCAGCGACAGCAGCGGGAAACGCAGCATGCGCAGGCTGGCGCCATGGCTGCGCAGCAGTTGCAGGTGGCTGCCCTGGCGCCACAGTTCCTTGCCCAGCCATTCGCCCCAGGTGCCCTCGAAGCCCCAGTGCAGCACCGTCGGTTGGCGCAGGGCGCGCAGGCGCGCGCCGGCCTGGTGCAGGCGCAGGGTGAAGTCCTTGTCCTCGCCGGTGCGCAGGCGTTCG
The DNA here is from genome assembly GCF_048068215.1 of Pseudomonas sp. NY15372. Lineage (NCBI taxonomy): Bacteria > Pseudomonadati > Pseudomonadota > Gammaproteobacteria > Pseudomonadales > Pseudomonadaceae > Pseudomonas > Pseudomonas sp. NY15372. Next base: position 214,484 of record NZ_JBLUPY010000005.1, on the reverse strand, counting down.
TCAAAGCCGCCCACCCGCTCGAACCAGTCGCGGCGCAGCAGCAGATTGGGCGCCGCTAGCCAGGTGCTTGGCTGCAGGGTTTGCCCGGCGCGCAGCGTGCGCCGTTGCCAGGCGTAGGCGAACCAGGGGGCTTGGCGAGGCGTATCGCAGTCGAGGGCGAAGACATCGCCTTGGTCGCATTGCTGCAAACTGACCAGCAGGGTGAGCCAGTTGCCAGGTACTTCGATGTCGGCATCCAGGAACGCCAGCCAGGCGCCGCGGCTGGCCCGGGCACCGAGGTTGCGCAGGGCGGCGATGGTCGCGCCCGGCAGCGTCAGCACCGTGGCCCCGAGCTCGCGAGCGATGTCGGGACCGGCATCGGTGGAGCCGTTGTCCACCACCAGCAATTCACACGCCAGGCCCGCCTGCTGGGCCGATGCCCGGGCGCACGCAAGGGTTCGGCCGATGTGGCGGGCCTCGTTGAACATGGGGATGACAATGCTCACCTGGTTCATCGCGCCACCGCCGTGGTCGGGGCCTCGGCGGCCTGGCGCACCAGCACGCTGGACAACGCCAGCATCATCCACAGGTACTTGTGGCTGGGTACGCTGAGGAACATCAGGAATAGCCCGATGGCCACCAGGCTCATGGTCAGGTGAGCGGCAAGGTCGGCATGGTAGTGGTCTGCGGCGGTGCGCCAGCTGGCGCTGGCCCTGGTGAAGTTGCGCAGCGCCAGCAGCATCATGCCGATGAACAGCAAGCCTGCAGGTATGCCGGTTTCGGTGAACAATTCCAGGTAGGTGTTGTGGGCCTGCCGGTAGAGGTCGTCGCTGGTGCGCTTGGCCGGGGCGAAGGCCTTGGAGAACCCGGTGTGGGCATAGTGCAGCGGGAAGGTGCCGGGACCGGTGCCAAGCACCGGGCTGTGGCTGATCATGTCCTTGCCGACCACCAGGTAGGAGGCGCGTCGGCCCAGGGACTCGTCCTTGTGCGCGTTGATCCCTGACTTGAGCTGGGCCAGCGACTGGATGCGCTCCAGGTACGCCGGCGGCATCAGCGCGGCGCCCAATGGCAGCACGATGGCCAGGCCCAGCATGGCGAAGCCCAGGTGCCGCGGCCGGATCCGCGCCAGTTGGGCGCGGTAGACGTACAGCACGGCAACCAGGGTGGCCAGCAGCACGACCAGACCGGACCGCGACTCGGTGCGGGTCATCCCGGCGAGCATCAGCAGGCAGCATACCGCCCAGAACAGCTTGACCGGCACCTGCCGGGCCTTGATCAGCAGCCACAATGCCAGGGGCATGGCGAAGGTGATCAGCAGGGCCAATACGTTAGGGTCAAGCAGGGCCGAGGCGCGACCTTGTTGTTGGTATTTGCTCGAGAACATGGCGAACAGGCAGGTGACGCACACACTCAGGGTCACGACCCGGCACAGGGCTGGCAGGTTGAGCTCGCGCCCTACCAGCAAAGTGATTACGAACACCACCAGGCCTACGGTGAACTCGCGCAGGTGGTTGAGCGAGAGCGCCGCATCGTCGCTGGTCCAGAGGCTGAGCAGGTACAGCGCCAAGAACGGCACCAGCAGACGCCACTGGTTGCTGTACAGGCGCTCACCCGGCAGTTGGCGCACCGCCAGTTGCAGGCCAAGGGTCAGGACCAGGCCGATGCCGACGATCTTGGCCGCAGACACCTCACCATCCTTGAGCAGGCCTTCCAGCGGTACCAGCAGGGCAATCGCCAACAGGCCCCAGGCGGGCTTGCGGTACAGCACCAGGGCACCGGCCAGGCCCACCACCATCGCGGGTGCGAGATAGGGGAAGGGGCTGGCGAGCAGGGCCAGGCTGAGCAGGGCCGCAAGGCCAACCAACGACAGGGACATGATCATGCGACAACCTCCTCGGTGGCGCCCTGGTAGACCAGAGCCCAGCGTTGTGCCAGGGTCGGCAGGTGGTAGCGTTCGCGTTGGGTTAGCTGTGCCCGGGCGGCTAGTTCCGCGGCCTGGGCGGGGTCTTCGATCAGGGCTTGCAGGTGCTGGGCGAGTTCGTCCACGGCCAGGGGCCTGGCCAGCAGGCCGCTGCGGCCATGTTCGATGACATCCGGGATGCCCCCCACGCCGAAGGCCACCACCGGCACCCCATCCTGCATGGCCTCAAGCAGGACCATCGGCGTTCCTTCGGTGCGCGAACTGATGACCAGGGCATCCAGGCGTGCCATCCAGTTGCGCATGTCGCGCTGGAAGCCCGGCAGTGCAATGCGCGCGCCCAGGCCGGCGGCGTCGATGCGAGCCTGCAGTCGCTCGCGCTCGGGGCCATCGCCAAGCATGACCGCCTTGACCTCGACGTAGCGACGGCACAAGGGGATCAGCGTGTCGAGGAACAGGTCCGGGCCTTTTTCCCTGGACAGGCGCCCCACGTAGCCGGCCAGCCAATAGCCTTTGGCATGGCGTTCGGGCAGGGCGTGTGCTGGCGGCAGACCGTTGGGGATCACCCGCAGCTTGCCGGGCGCCACCCCGGCCTGGTGATGCAGGCCGGCGATACTGTCGGCGACACACACCACCGTGCCTACCACCGGCGTACGGCACAGCTGCAGGCCAAGCCATATATAGAAGCGCTGCTTGAGGCTGCGCGGCGTGAAGCCGTGCTGGGTGGTGATCAGGGGCAACCCATACAGGGCCGCCCCCAGCCAGCCAAGGGCCAGGCCCTTGAAGTTGTGGGCATTGATCAAGGGCCGTGCGTTGCGTTGGGCGAACAGTTGCCTGAACACCGCGGCCGAACCACGGCAGACCAGGCAGTCGATACCGGCCTGGCGAAAGCGCGCCGCCAGCTCGGCAGGTGCATCGAGCAACAGCACACGGTGCCGGCCAGGCGCGGCCTGGCAGTGGTCCAAGAGCATGCGCTCGGCGCCGTAGAACCCGCCACTGCTGAGCAGATGGAGGATCGGCCGTTCGCCAGGGTGGGCAACGCTGTTCAATTGCGCACCCAGTGCATCAGCCGTGGCAACGTCCAGGCTTTGTGCGGGTTGGGCAGGCCAGGGGCCTGGTCGTTGATCACCAGCAGTACCGGCAGGCCCAGCTCCTGGGTAATCTGCGCCGGGTGCTTGAAGCGGTGGTCGAAGAACTCCTTGACGTAGACCAGGGCGATGGCCAACAGCAAACCAGTGAGCAGGCCGAACGGAATGATCAGGCCGGGGCGCGGGAAGGCTGCGGTGGTGGGCTCGTAGGGTGCACTGAGAATGCGCGCGTTGGACTGGCTGCCGTCGAACAGGCCTTGGCCGCGGCTTTCCTCGTAGCGTTGGGCATAGGTGGAGAAGGCCTTGTGCAAGGCGTCGATCTCGGTGTCTAACTGGCGGGTCTTGCTCTGGGTTTCGCGCAACTGGTGGATGCGCTCCTTGAACTCGCCGATGCGCTGGGTCTTCTGCGCGATCACCTGCTGGGTCACGGCCAGGTCCTGCTGGCGTTCCTGGATACGGTTGGCGATCACCTTGAGGAATTGCGCGCGCAGCTGGGCGATCTGCTGGCGGGCCAGCACCATCTGCTCGGCACCGGGCAGGAACACCGTGGTGTCGGCGTTGTAGCGGGCCATCTGCGAGGTCAGCTGTTCACCGATCTGGCGGATCTCGCGGTCCTCGAAGGCGACGTTGTCTACCGTGGTGGTGAAGGTATAGGGGAAGGCGTAGTCGGCCATCCGCGCCTTGCGTGCGTCAGCCAGGCTGCCTTGCAGGTAGTCGAGCCATTGCTGGTTCTGCAACTGCCGGTCGCGTTGGGCGTTTAGCGCCTGCTCCTCGGTGTTGATGGCGTTGAGGCGGAAGGTGATTTCTTCCTTGGGGTCGGATGAGCCGATCGCCGTCAGCAGCGCCAGGCGCTGGTTCTCCAGGTCACCCAGGCGGGCCTGGTAATGCAGCTTCTTCTGTTGGTAGAACGCTTCGGGCAACTCGTTGGACTGCAGGTCCTGGCGGTTCTTCAGGAAGTTGTCCAGCAGGCGTGCGACGAACAGCGTGCCAAGCTGCGCATTTGCGGTGCTGTAGGACACCGAAATGACGTTGGAGCCGGGCAGGGTCTTGATGTCCAGGTCATCGAGCGCCTGTTCGGTAAGGGTGTCCAGAGTCTTGTCGCGGCTGCTGTCGGCCGGCCCGGCCAGCCAGGCACGCACCGGCTCGATCACTTGCTGTTGCAGCGGCATGAACAACACCCGCTGGAGCAGGCCCGGCTCGTGCTGGTAATGCCCTTCCTGGCGCAGCTGGCTGATGGTCTGGCGGATCAGGCTGGGCGAGCGCAGGATATTGCTCTCGGTCTCCATGTCGGCCAGCGTCGGCGGGATGAACTGGTCGGCTTCCTGGGACAAGGCCGAGCTGGTGTCGCTTTGCGACAGTTTCTTGGACTGCACGATCACTTCGGCGGTGATGTCGTAGCGCTGTTGCAGCACCAGCGGCAACACCAGGGCAATCGCGGCGAACACCAGGAACACCCGCTTCACCAGGTGGCGATTGGCGAAGAAGATGCGGAAGAACTCATGCACATGGTTTTCTTTCGGTTGCGTGATCATGGTTCGTTCCCCGGTCAGTTGTCGTTGTTCTTGTTGTCGACGCGGTAGCTGAAGCTAAAGCCGAAGCCCTGGAACAGCACCACGTCGGCCAGTTGCCGGGACAGCTCGGCGGCACTGGCCAGAGACGTCTTGGGCACGTAGAGCATGTCTTCGGGCTGCAGGTAGGCCAGCTTCTGGCTGCCGCCGGACAAGGCTTCGTCGACGTCGTAGTTCACCGCGTGGACCATGTTGCCTTCGCGGCGCATGATCACCACCGAGCCGAGCTTGGCCTTGAGGGTCGGGCCGCGCGCCAGGGTCAGCGCCTCGAGCACCGAGACCGGGCGGCGGATGGCGAAGGCGCCAGGCTGGCCCACTTCGCCGAGGACGTAGATCTCGTTGGCGGCGGTGGACTTGAGCAGCACGTCCACGGTCATCCGGCCGGGCAGGCTGGCGTAGCGCTCGTTGAGGTAGTCGCGCAACTGGTTGACGGTCATGCCTTGCAGCGGCACCGAACCGATTTCCGGGAAGGTGGCGCGGCCATCGTTGCCCACGGTGATGTCGCGGCTCATGCCCGTGGTGGGGTGCACCAGGGTGTCGCGCAGGGCCGTTTCGCTGGTCATCGGGCTCAGTACCCGAACACTGACCTGGTCACGGTTGGGCTTGAACACACGCTTGTCGTTGTAGGCCTGGCGTATGGTGCTCTCGGCCTCTGCGGTGGTCATACCCTCCACGCGCACCGTGGAGTTGGTGCTGGGCAAGGTGATGGTGCCATCCGGCTGCACCAGCTGGCTGCCGTTCAGGCCGCTGGCGGCCATGAAGGATAGGTCCAGGGTGTCGCCGGACTGGATGCGGTAGACACCGGCCGAGCGGTTGCTGACGTGGAAGATCACTTCCAGCACATCCTGCGGGCGCAGCACCTGCTCGCGCCTGGCCACTTCGGTGGCCTGGCTCTCGGCGGGCGAAGCGGTGAGGATCTGTACCGGCATCTCGCGGTTCTGCTGGCTGGCGCAGCCGGCGAGGGCCAGCAGGCACAGGGCTATCGATGGGTATCTCATGGCGTTCATCCTGTGCGGCCTCTCAGAGGTTGTCGTACAGCCACTTGGGCATGTAGTACTTGCGCTTGTTGAACACGCTGCCGATCAGCCGTGCGCCAGCCTGGGACAGGCGCTGGGCCGCGGCCTGGGCCACTTCCCAGCGGGTCTGCTCGCCGCATACCACCAGGATCACGCCATCGACCAGGGGCGCGATCACCAGGCTGTCGGCGCTGGCGTAGATCGCCTCGCCGTCGATCACCACGAAGCGGTACTGCACGCCCAGGTGGCGCAGCAGCATGCGCAGGCGCTCGGGGTCCAGGTGCTCGCGCTCACGCTTCCAAGTGCCACCGGGCAGCAGGTCGAACGGTTGTTCAGCAAGGCGTACGATGCAGTCCTGGGCCAGCGGCGGGGTATCGTGGTCGAACAGCAGGTCGGTGTAGCCGCGTAACTTGCCCAGGCCCAGTTGCTGGCTCAGGCTGTTGGCGCCGCTGCTGCTGTCGATCAGCAACACGCTGCCGGCGCTCATCATCGCCAGCTGGCTGGCGAAGGCCAGGGCGCTGGTGCTGGTGCCGGTTCCGGTATTGGCCGCGGTCAGCAGCAAGGTGCGCTGCTCGAGGTCGAGTACGGTGGCGGTCAGGTTGGTTTCGCTCGGAGGGGCGACACTCAGGCTTCTTGAAGTAGAACCGTCCATCTCAACTTGCTCCGTGGCCAGTGAAGACTTTGAACGGAGTCTTGAGCAGGATTTTCAGGTCCAGCATCAGGCTCTGTTCGTTGATGTAGCTCAGGTCCAGCTGTACGCGTTGGTCGAAATCGATGTCACTGCGCCCGGAGATCTGCCAGAGGCCGGTCATGCCCGGGTAGATGCACAGCCGCACCAGGTGGCTGTCCTTGTAGCGGTAGGCGTTGAAGGACGTGGGGCGTGGGCCGACCAGGCGCATATCGCCGGTGACCACGTTGATCAGGTTGGGCAGCTCGTCCAGGCTGCTGCGCCGCAGCCAACGGCCCACCGGGGTGATGCGCGGGTCGTTGTCGATCTTGAAGTCGATGGCATCGGCGCCGTGCTTGTTCAGGTGGCGCACCGACTCCTTGAGGGACTCGGCGTTGGCGACCATGGTGCGAAACTTGAACATGCCGAACAGGCGGCCACGGTAGCCGGTGCGCGTCTGCACGAAGAACACCGGGCCTGGATCCGAGCGCTTGATCAGCACGGCGAGTACCAGGAACAACGGCGACAGCACCAGCAGCAGGCCCAGCGCCGCCAGGCAGGACAACACCCGGTTGGTGCGCGAGAGCGACCAGGGCCGCCCGCCGGCCCGCCCGCTGATCCAGCCGCGACCCTGGATATGGATGGCCGCGTCGATGCGCTGCCGGTGGCTGGGGTCCATACGCTTGTCCTGGTACAGCGCCTGGGCTTGCGCACTTTGAGGTTGTCCTGTCATACCGCCCTCCGTTGATCCGCCTGCCCGCGAGGGCAGTACCCTTGAAACCAGGCGACGAAACGCTTGAGCCCCTCGTCCAGGGAAACCTGCGGCGTGAACCCGGTCACCTCGGCCAAGGCGCTGGCGTCGGCGCAGGTGCTCAGGACATCGCCCGGCTGCAGCCCGAGCAGTTCCACCTGGGCGCTGCGCTGCAGGTGCTGCTCCAACAGGGCGAGGTAGTCGCGCAGGGCCACGGGGCGCTGGCCGCCGATGTTGAACAGCCGCCAGGGGGCGCTGCTGCTGGCCGGGTCCGGGTCGTGGGCGGACCAGCTCGGATCGCCCTTGGGCGCCAGCGGGGCCAGGCGCACCAGGCTCTCGACGATATCGTCGATGTAGGTGAAGTCACGTTGGTGGTTGCCGTGGTTGAACAGCTGGATCGGCCGGCCGTCGATAATCGCCTGGGCGAACTGCATCGGCGACATGTCCGGGCGCCCCCAGGGGCCGTAGACCGTGAAGAAGCGCAGGCCGCTGCAAGGAATGCTGTACAGGTGGCTGTAGCTGTGGGCCATGGCTTCGTTGGCTTTCTTGGTGGCGGCGTACAGCGACAGCGGGTGGTCGACGGCGTCCTGGACCCGATACGGGGTGCGCTGGTTGGCGCCGTACACCGAGCTGGACGAGGCGTACAGCAGGTGCTCGACCGGGTGCTGGCGGCACCCTTCGAGCACGTTGAGAAAGCCCACAAGGTTGCTCGCCACGTAGGCTTGTGGGTTGTGCAGCGAGTAGCGAACGCCGGCTTGGGCGGCCAGGTGGATCACCACTTGTGGGCGCAACGTGGCGAACAAGCGGGCCATAGCGCCCTGGTCGCACAGGTCCAGGCAGTGCAGCTCGAAGTCGCCGGTCTGTTCGCGCACCCACTGCACCCGGGCGTGCTTGAGCGCCGGGTCGTAGTAGTCGTTGAAATTGTCCAGGCCCTGCACCTGGTGGCCATCGCGCAGCAGGCGCAGGCAGGTGTGGGCGCCGATGAAGCCGGCAGCGCCGGTGACCAGGATTTTCATTGGCCGATCACCCGCGCGGCCACATGGCGCAGACCGATGCCGCAGTAATGCAGGCCATGGGCTGCAACGTGTTCGGGGTTGTACAGGTTGCGCCCGTCGACGATTACCCGCGCCCGCAGCTTGCTGGCCAGCAGGGTGAAGTCGACCACGCGGAAGTTCTTCCATTCGGTGCAGATCACCAGGGCATCGGCGTCCTGCAGGGTATCGTCACGGGTGGCGCACAGCTGCAGGTCGTCGCGGTAGCCATAGAGCCGCCGGCATTCGTCCATGGCTTCCGGGTCGTAGGCACGCACGGTGGCGCCTTCGGCCCACAGCGCTTCCATCAGGTAGCGGCTGGGTGCCTCGCGCATGTCGTCGGTATTGGGCTTGAAGGCCAGCCCCCACAAGGCGACCGAAAGGCCGGCCAGGCTGCCGCCCAGGTGCTGCTTGAGCTTGGCGAAGAGGATCCGCCGTTGCCGGTCGTTGACGTCGTTGACGCTCTGTAGCAGGCGCAGGGGCATGCCGCTGCGCTCGGCGGTGCGCAGCAGGGCCTGGATATCCTTTGGGAAGCACGAGCCGCCAAAGCCGCAGCCGGGGTAGATGAAGTGATAGCCGATACGTGGGTCCGAGCCGATGCCCTTGCGCACCGCCTCGATGTCGGCGCCCAGGTGCTCGCTGAGGTTGGCCAGCTCGTTCATGAAGCTGATGCGCGTGGCGAGCATGGCGTTGGCGGCGTATTTGGTCAGCTCGGCGCTGCGGTTGTCCATGAACATCAGCTTTTCGCGGTTGCGGCAGAAGGGCGCGTAGAGCTCGGTCAACTGTTCACGGGCCAGCTCGTCATGGGTGCCGACGATGATCCGGTCGGGGCGCATGCAGTCGGCCAGGGCGCTGCCTTCCTTGAGGAACTCGGGGTTGGAAACTACGCGTACCTGCAGCCGCTCCTTACCCAGGCGCTTGAGCTCGTCGCTGGCCAGCGCCAGCACTTGGTCGGCGGTGCCCACTGGCACGGTGGACTTGACGACCAGGGTACGGTCACTGTCCATCAGCTCGACAACCTGGCGGGTGACCTCCAGCACATGGGAGAGGTCGGCCGAACCGTCCTCGTCGGGCGGGGTGCCGACAGCGATGAAAATCAGCTCGGCATGGGTGACCGCATCGCTGGCCTGGGTGCTGAACAGCAGGCGGCCATCGCGGATGTTGTCTTCCAACAGGTCCGAAAGCCCTGGCTCGCTGATCGGCGGCACGCCCTGACGCAACTGGTTGATCTTGTGGGTATCGACGTCCACACACAGGACACGGTGCCCCATGTCGGCCATCGCCGCCGCTTGTACCAGTCCGACATAGCCAGTGCCAAACACGCTCACATCCATGCCCAGTGCCTCGATGACAGTAAGGGAGTAGAAACATTGCGTGACTTTGGTATAGCTCAGCTACCTGGATTTGCGTCAAACCTATGGCGTATTTCGTTTAACTTACAGGCGCTGATCAGTATGCCTGTTGGCAAGTAACCCTTTTCAAGTCCATGGGTTAGCTTTGAAAGCTAGTGGCGTTTAGCCGGTCGGCGAACCGATGAGCGGTACAGGCCTCTAAAACAGTGGCTTGCAGGTGATAGAGGCGCTTGCGGGGAGGGGAAAAAGCTGCCGGTTTTTGGCTTGGTCTAAGCGTCGGGAAATTGACTTTTCCGTTCTAGGCAGGCCGGGGTGGGGTTTCAGGCGGGTTGGTTTCCCGCAGTTCCAGCGGGTGCAAAGCCCGAAACGCCTGCGCTTCTTCCACCAGCCAATCATGCACCGCGCGGGCCCCCGGCTGGCTCAGGCCTCCGGGTGGGTAATGCAGCATGTAGCGCTTGTGGTTGGCGATCGGTACGCCGAACGGCACGATCAACGTGCCACGTTCCAGCTCGTCGTTGAGCAGGGTGCGGCGGGCGATCGCCACGCCCACGCCGGCGATGGCCGCCTCGATGGTCAGGTGGTTGCGGTTGAAGGTATGACCGCGACGCACGTCCAGGCTGCCGGCACCGATGCCTTCGAGGTAGAACTCCCACTCGGCATATTCCGAGCTGCCACGCCAGGCGGTGATGTCGTGCAGCAGCGGGTAATGCACCAGGTCGGCCGGGCCGTGCAGGGGCGGGCGACCGCGCAGCAACGCCGGCGAGCACACCGGGAACACCTGCTCGTCCAGCAGCGGCGTGGAGAGCATGCCGGGGTAGCTGCCGTCGTTGAGGTCGATGGCGAGATCGAAGTCGTCCGGGTGCAGGGCTTGGTTGCTGTCCTCGGCCACCAGGCGCAGCTCGATGTCCGGGTAGCGTTGCTGGAAGCGTGGTAGCCGCGGGGTCAGCCATTTGGCCAGGAACGAGGGAATCGAACGCAGGCGCAGGGTGCCTCGGATCTCGCCAGCGTCCAGGCGCAGCAGTTCGGCCTCGATACTGCCATAGGCCTCGGCCACGGTCTGCGCCAGGCGTTGGCCCTCGGCGCTCAGTTCCACCCCGCGGGCCCGACGCAGGAACAGGCGATAGCCCAGGCGTTCTTCGAGCTGACGCATCTGCTGACTGACTGCGCCCGGGGTGATGTGCAGCTCCTCGGCGCAGCGGGTGAACGACAGGTGCCGCGCCGCGCAGGAAAACACGTTGAGCCAGACGAACATCTGGCCATTGAGTTGTCGCCTCATGGTTTAGTACCGCTAAAGTCTTGCTTAGAAATTTTCGTTGGTCATCGCCAATGATGCGCGGCAGTATCGCGCAACTTCGCAATAGCGTTCAATTTTTCCGGAGGAGCGGGCAGCGGCCACACAAGCTGCCGAGCTCAGGCATTAGCATGGCTATCAGTGTTTTCGACCTTTTCAAAATCGGCATCGGCCCGTCCAGTTCCCACACCGTAGGCCCGATGCGCGCCGCGGCGACCTTCGCCCAGGCCCTGCGCGAGCGTGGCCTGTTGGCGCGGGTGGCCCGAGTCCAGGTACGCCTGTACGGCTCGCTCTCGGCCACCGGCGTAGGCCATGCCACTGACCGCGCTTGCCTGCTGGGCCTGATGGGCCAGTGGCCCGACCGCATCGACCCGCACAGCATCGAGCCGCGTATCGCCCAGCTGATGCAGGAGCGGCGCCTGCTGCTCGACGGCAGCCACCCGCTGGCCTTCGAGTATGCCCGTGACATGTTGCTGCTCGACGAGAGCCTGCCGTATCACCCCAATGCCATGACCCTGGACGCACTGGACGAGCAGGGCAGCCTGTTCAGCCAGACCTACTACTCCATCGGCGGCGGCTTCATCGTCGAGCAGGACGAGATCGATGCGCCGAAGGCCGATGCCGGCCAGGTCAGCCTGCCCTATGAGTTCGACAGCGGCGCCGAGCTGCTGGCCTTGTGCAAGGCCCACCAGCTGAGCGTCAGCCAACTGATGATGGCCAACGAGTGCGCCTGGCGGCCCGAGGCCGAGGTGCGCGAAGGTCTGCTGAAAATCTGGGGCGCCATGAAGGAGTGCGTCGACAATGGTCTGCGCAACGAGGGCATCCTGCCGGGCGGCCTGCAGGTCAAGCGCCGCGCGGCCAAGCTGCACCGCAGCCTGCAGGAGCTGGGCAAGCCGAACGTGATCGGCTCGACCTTGAGCGCCATGGAGTGGGTCAACTTGTTCGCCCTGGCGGTCAACGAAGAGAACGCCGCCGGCGGGCGCATGGTCACCGCGCCCACCAACGGTGCGGCGGGGATCATCCCGGCGGTGCTGCACTACTACATGAAATTCAACGCCAGCGCCTGTGATGACGATGTGGTCGCCTTCCTGCTGGCCGCAGCAGCGGTGGGCATCCTGTGCAAGAAGAACGCGTCCATTTCCGGCGCCGAGGTCGGCTGCCAGGGTGAGGTCGGCTCGGCCTGCTCGATGGCTGCGGCCGGCCTTGCCGAAGTGCTCGGCGCGACGCCGCCGCAACTGGAGAACGCGGCCGAGATCGCCCTGGAGCACAACCTGGGCCTGACCTGCGACCCGGTCGGTGGCCTGGTGCAGGTGCCCTGCATCGAGCGCAACGCCATTGCCGCGGTCAAGGCGATCAATGCCGTGCAGATGGCCCTGCGCGGCGATGGCGAGCATTTCATCTCCCTGGACCGGGTGATCCGCACCATGCGCGACACCGGTGCCGACATGCACGCGAACTACAAGGAAACCTCCCGCGGCGGCCTGGCCGTGGCCTTCGTGGAGTGCTGAGCCGCTTCCCTAAAGGGGCGCTGCTTCATCGAAATTGCAACACCCGCTGTACCGAGCGACAAAAACAACTACAAGGCGATACCCATGACTGATGTACAAAATACCACGAGCATTCGTGCGGATTCGGCCGCCCCGGTTTCGACCGAGGGCACGACCAGCTGGAACCGACACGACACCACCTGGGCCCTGGGCCTGTACGGCACGGCAATCGGCGCCGGGACCTTGTTCCTGCCGATCAATGCCGGTGTGGGGGGCTTCTGGCCCTTGTTGATCCTGGCCGCGCTAGCCTTCCCCATGACCTTCTACGCACACCGGGCGCTGACCCGCTTCGTGCTGTCCGGCCGCAAGGGCGGCAGCGAGGACATCACCGAAGTGGTGGAAGAGCATTTCGGCACCGGTGCCGGCAAGCTCATCACCTTGCTGTATTTCTTCGCCATCTTCCCGATCCTGCTGGTCTACAGCGTGGCCCTGACCAACACCCTCACCAGCTTCCTCGAACACCAGTTGCAGGTGGCCGCTCCGCCACGGGCACTATTGTCGCTGTTGCTGATTCTGGGCTTGATGGTCGTGGTGCGCTGCGGTCAGCAGATCATCGTCAAGGCCATGAGCGTACTGGTGTATCCGTTCGTCGCCTCCTTGCTGCTGCTTGCCTTGAGCCTGATCCCCAACTGGAACGGCGCCTTCTTCGCCCAGGCCAGCGAAGGGCTGGACGCATCGAAACTGCTGCTGACCCTGTGGCTGGCGATACCGGTGATGGTATTCTCGTTCAACCACTCGCCGATCATCTCGGCCTTCGCCGTGGACCAGAAGCACCGCTACGGTGCCGACGCCGACCGCAAGAGCGGCCGCACTCTGGCCACCGCCCACGTGATGATGGTGGTGACGGTGATGTTCTTCTGCTTCAGCTGCGTGCTGGCCTTGAGCCCGGGTGACCTGGCGGCGGCCAAGGCGCAGAACATCTCGATCCTGTCGTACCTGGCCAACCACTTCCAGACCCCAGTGATCGCCTTCGTCGCTCCGCTGATTGCTCTGGTGGCGATCACCAAGTCGTTCCTGGGCCATTACATCGGCGCCAGCGAAGGCTTCCAGGGCATGATCATCAAGAGCCTGCGCGGGCGCGGCAAGGCCTGGCCGGCCAAGCGCCTGGAGCGTGTGACCGCGGCGTTCATGGTGCTGGCCTGCTGGTTAGTCGCGACGCTCAACCCGAGCATCCTTGGCTTGATCGAGAGCTTGGGCGGGCCGGTGATCGCCTGCCTGCTGTTCCTGATGCCGATGTATGCCGTGCGCAAGGTGCCGAGCCTGCGCCAATACTCGGGCAGGCTGTCGAACGTATTCGTGGTGCTGGTGGGGCTGATCACCTTGTCGGCGATCGTCTATACCTTCGTGGCTTGAGTTGGCGGGGGCTGCTTCGCAGCCCCATCGCGGTGCAAGCCCGTTCCCACAGGTGAAGCGTAAGCTCAAGCAGCGCGCGATCCCTGTGGGGGTCCCCCGGCCCTTCGGGCTGCGCTGTCGCGCGCCCGGCTCACTTGAGCAGCACACGCCGCTTGGTCAGCTCGCCATCGTCGCCACCCGGCCAGTGCAGCTCCACCAATACCTCCGTGTGGGTGCCATCGAGCGAATGGCGAACCTGGAGCATGGCGAAGTTCTTCGAACCGGCCATGGCGTACCAGCGCTCGCAGACGATGTCGTTGATCCCCGGCATGCTGCCGCCGGCGCTGATCGCCAGCTTCAGCACGCCCGGTGCCGGCATCCGGGAAATGGCGCTGGAGGTGACCTGGAACACCTTGGCGGTCGGGTAGCGCTTGTGCAGCAGGCGGAACACCGCGGCGCAATGCACGTCGCCACTTAGGAACACCACCGGCTTGCCGCTGCTGCCCAGGGTCGCGAACACCTGGTCGAGCAGGTGCTTGCGCTCGGCCTGGTTGGTCTTGTGGTCCCATTCGTCCATGCAGTCGTCCTTGAACGAGCCGATGTCGGCGTAGTTGGTCACGGCATTGCGCCAGTGCATGACCGGTACCGGCGACACTACGAACACCGCATCGGCAGCCTCGACCGCCGGGCTCTTCAGCCAGGTGGCGAAACGCTTCATCTGCGCGCTGCCCAGCAGCTTGTACGGGTCGTCTGCTTCGACGTCGTGATGGCCGCGCATGTCCAGCACGTAGAAGGCCGAGCGCCCCTGCTCGAAGGCATAGTCCCACTGGCAGGCGTCGGGGTCGTTGAGGTCGATCGGCGTGGGTGGGTTGTGGCTGTGCTGGTACTCGTAGTACACCCGGCAGGCGGCACGCCACATCAGGTCGACCAGCATTTGGTTGGTCGTGGTGTTGTTGCTGCTCTCGAACAGCAGCGAGATGCGCTTGCGCCGCTCGGCGTTGGTCAACGAGCCCCAGCCGTCCATGATCTCGTGGTCGTCCCAGATCATGTACTGGGGCAGGCGCTCGTAGATTTCCCGCTGGCTGGGCACGTTCCAGTAAACCCGGTAGAACCAGCGGTAGAGATTGCACAGGTAGCGCTCGATACCGGGCTTGTCGTAGCCCTTGCCTTTTTTGTAGGCCTGCAGCAGTTCGTCCTTGTTGTCCTTGAGCCATTCCCAGATGTCCAGGAAGCCGTTTTTTTTGTTTGTGTCCACGTACACCTGGTCGCCACCGCCGATGACGAAGGTAGCGCGCTGGTCGGCCAGTTGCTGGTGCATCAAGGGCCAGGCCCCGGCGCTGCCGTCGGCGCTGACCGGGTCATGGCAACTGTAGAAACCGAAGGTGAGGGTGTTGGGCGCAAGCGGCGGAGTGACGAAGAAGCGCGGGCGGTCGCCGCCGATCTCGGTGCGCCGACCCACCTTGGTGGGGTCGCGTTCATCGCTGATCAAGGCGTAGTAGTAGGTGGTGCCAGGCTTCAGCCCGTCGACATCGAACACCCCGGTCACGTCCGTCTCGAAGCCCAGCGTCTGTGCCTTCAGGTATACGGTCTTGATGCCCTGATCCTTGAGGTACTGGGCCACCGGCAGGTCGCCCAAGCGAACCAGATCGCCACGCAGGGGCTGGGCGCTCACCGCCAGGTACCAGGT
The DNA here is from genome assembly GCF_048068215.1 of Pseudomonas sp. NY15372. NCBI lineage: Bacteria > Pseudomonadati > Pseudomonadota > Gammaproteobacteria > Pseudomonadales > Pseudomonadaceae > Pseudomonas > Pseudomonas sp. NY15372. The sequence goes on along the minus strand of NZ_JBLUPY010000005.1, from coordinate 199,257 downwards.
ACCGGGGCGATACAAGCGTACCCACAGACGCGTGCTGGTCGGCGTTGTAGCACCGATCAGGGCTGCGCTGGAGAGTTTGGAATACTTGCTTTCGTTGGAGGTGGGGTCAAGCAGTGGCATGAGGCTCGTCCTGAGTGCGGATCACGGTGATACCGGCCATTAAAGACCGGGTTTCACCTATTGCCAGTCAGTCAAGCCTTATCGGCTGCACTTGGGGGCTGCTAGGCAGCCCATCGCCGGCAAGCCGGCCCACACTTGCGGGCAGCACTGTCCCTGTGGGAGCCGGCTTGCCGGCGATGGCCGTGCAGCGCCCCGCGTCCTTAACTGACAGGCATTAGGGTTTGGTCCGCGACGATGCCCGTCGCGGGACAAGTCGGCCCGCCGCTAAGGTGCTCCATGCCAGGGACGCGGTGCCTCAACGGGCCTTGTCGCGCAGGGCGACGAAGCTGCGGCGCATGTCGCTCGCCCAGCCGTCAAGCACGGGTTTGACGTCCTCGAGGGTGAGTTTCTGGGTGTCGTTTTCCAGTTCCGTGCCACTGCCCTTGCGTACCACCTGGGCCAGTACCTGCTGGCTGGCGCCATCGAGGAAGGCCGCTTCCACGGCGATCTTCACATCCTGGTCGCGGCCACCGGCGGCCGTATTGACCGCTGCGGCCACCAGGGCGATGGGGATCACCTCGTAGGGCTTCAAGCCCTCCGTGCTGGTGGACACCGCCGTGATCGCCGGACGCACCACGATGGTGTTGGGCCCCGGGGCCTTGGCCAGGGTCAGCACGCTGCCCATCTCGCGGCGCATCGCTTCGTTGAAGTAGCGGTTGATCTGGCCCAGGGTCTGGGCCGAGATCACTGCGGTCGGTTGCGGCTTGGGGTAGAACTGGCTGGGTTCGATGAACACATGGGTGTATTGGCTGGCCTTGACGTTCGGGTCGATCCAGCGCATCACCGGCACGCCGGAGGCACTTTCCGCCGGCTGTAGGCGGCTGTAGTCCTTGAGGAACCCGGAATAGTCGCTGGGGTCGACGCGGTTGCTGGAGCAGGCGGCGACCAGCAGAGCGGCGCACAACAGGGTGACGCGAGGCAGGGCTTTCATGTATTCGGCATCCTTGAGAGAGCGGCCAGAACAACGCTAGCAGGTCATTGTGAGTTGGCCAGTGGCCATGCCGTTGCGCTCACGAACGGGCGCCGACATCAGCCCAACACCTCCCGCAGCCGATACCACAGCATCCCCAGTGCCAGCAGCGGCGAGCGCAGGGCCTTGCCGCCGGGGAAGGTCAGGTGCGGCACGGCGCTGAACACATCCAGCCCCTGGCTATGGCCCGCGGCGATGGACTCGGCAAGCAATCGGGCGGTCCAGTGGGTGACGTTCAGGCCGTGGCCGGAATAGCCCTGGGCGTAATGGACATTGGGGTGCTGGCTCAGTCGGCCGACCTGGGGGAAGCGGTTGGCGGTGATGCCGATCATCCCGCCCCACTGGTAGTCGATGCGCACATCGCCCAACTGCGGAAACACCTTGAGCACCTTGGGTCGCATGTAGGCAGCGATGTCCTTCGGGTCGCGCCCGGAATAGTGGCAGGCGCCGCCGAACAGCAGACGGCGGTCGGCGGTCAGGCGGTAGTAGTCAAGGCCCACTTTCTGATCGCACAGGGCCATGTTCTGCGGGATCAAGGCACGGGCCAGGCGTTCTGGCAACGGCTCGGTGGCTACCACGTAGCTGCCGGCGGGCAGCACCTTGCCGCTCAGGCGCGGCTCCAGCTCGTCCAGGTGGGCATTGCAGCCCAGTACCAGGCTCTGGGCCCGGACCTTGCCGCGGGCACAGTGCAGGGTCACGGTAGGGCCATGTTCGATGCGCTGAACCGGGCTCTGCTCGAAGATCCGCACCCCCAGCTGCGCTGCGGCGCGGGCCTCGCCCTGCACCAGGTCCAGCGGGTGCAGGTGGCCTGAGCCCATGTCCACCAGGCCGCCCGCGTACTGGTCGCTGGCGACCACCTCCTGGATCCGCTCGGGGCCCACCAGGCGGGTTTCGTGGCGGTAGCCGAGCGCGGCCAGGTCGTCTTGTTCTTCCTTGAAGGCGGCGAACTGCGCCGGGGTGTTGGCCAGTTCGCAGAAGCCCCAGCGCAGGTCGCATTCGATGCCGTAGCGGGCGATGCGCTCAGCGACCAATTCGACCGAGTCGATGCCGGCCTGCTTAAGGTAGCGCACGCCGTCCTGGCCTACGTAGCGGGCAAAGCCGCTGACGTCGTGGCCGATGCCACGGATCAGTTGCCCACCGTTGCGCCCACTGGCGCCCCAGCCGATGCGCCGGGCCTCCAGCAGGATCACCGAGAGCCCGCGCTCGGCCAGCTCCAGAGCAGTGTTGACGCCCGTCAGGCCGCCACCGACCACGCAGACATCGGCGCGAAGCTCGCCCTCGAGCGCAGGGTAGGGCGCGCTGTGGCGCGCCGTGGCAGCGTAGTAGGACGCTGTGTGTTGGGTAGTGTGCATGACAGGCTCGGCTCAACGGTTGGACTTGATATCGCTCCAGGAGCGGGTCATCAGGCGCATGATCTTCGGGCTCTGGGTGGTGGATACATAGAGTTTGTCCAGCACCGCCTGGGGCGGGTAGACCTCAGGGTTGTTCACCAGCGCCGTGTCCATGAGCGCCTGGGCGTCGGGGTTGGCATTGGCGTAGCCCACGGTGGCACTGACCTTGGCGATCACCTGTGGGTCGAGCAGGTAGTTGATGAAGGCCAGGGCCTGTTCGGGGTTGGCTGCGTCCTTGGGGATCGCCAGCAGGTCGAACCACAGGTTGCTGCCTTCCTTGGGAATGCTGTAGGCGATCTTCACGCCGTTGCCGGCCTCCTCGGCGCGCTGGGCGGCCTGGAACACATCGCCGGAATAGCCGAAGGCCACGCAGATGTTGCCGTTGGCCAGGTCCGAGACGTACTTGGAGGAATGGAAGTAGGTCACGTAGGGGCGTACCGCCATCAGCTTGGCCTTGGCCTTGGCGTAATCGCCAGGGCTCTCGCTGCGCGGGTCCAGGCCCATGTAGTTGAGCACAGCCGGGAACAGCTCGTCGGGCGAGTCCATGAAGGCGACGCCGCACTGCTTGAGCTTTTCAAGGTTTTGCGGCTCGAACAGTACCGCCCAGGAGTCGATATGGTCGATGCCCAGTGCTGCCTTGACCTTGTCGACGTTGTAGCCGATGCCGTTGGTGCCCCACAGGTAGGGCACTGCATACTGGTTGCCGGGGTCGTTCTGCTCCAGTTGCTTGAGCAGTGCTGGGTCCAGGTGCTTCCAGTTCGGCAGCTTGTCGCGGTCAAGGGGCATGAAGGCGCCGGCCTTGGCCTGGCGGGCGAGGAAATGGTTGGAGGGCACCACCACGTCGTAGCCGGTACGCCCGGCGAGCAACTTGCCCTCCAGGGTTTCGTTGGAGTCGAATACGTCGTACACCACCTTGATGCCGGTGCTGGACTGGAAGTCGGCCAGGGTGGTGCTGCCTATGTAGTCGGTCCAGTTGTAGACCTTGACCTCGGGCTGGGCCTGGGCGGCCATGCCGAACGCCAGGGTGAGCGCGGCGGGGATCAGGGTTTGCAGATGACGCATGTCGACACCTCGTTTGGCTTTGTTGTTTACGGTGTTGGTTCGGGGCTGGCGGGCGAGGGCCCTGTGCAAGCAGGGGCCGCGTACTGACGCGGCTAGACCCGCTTGCACAGGTGCCCCGAAGGTCAGACGCTCAGCAGCAGGAATTCACGCTCCCACGAGCTGATCACGCGTTTGAAGTTCTCGTGCTCGGCGCGCTTGACCGCCACGTAGCCTTGGACGAACTGCCGGCCCAGGTACTGGTGCAGGATCTGGCAGTCTTCCATGTGCTGCAGCGCATCCTCGATGGTGATCGGCAGGCGCAGGTTGCGCCGCTCGTAGGCGCGGCCCTGTACCGGCGCGCTCGGTTCGATCCGCTCGACCATGCCCAGGTAGCCGCACAACAGGCTTGCGGCGATCGCCAGGTACGGGTTGGCGTCGGCGCCGGGCAGGCGGTTCTCCACGCGCATGGCCTCGGGGCTGGAGGTCGGCACGCGTAGGCCTGCGGTGCGGTTCTCCTCGCCCCACTCGACGTTCACCGGTGCCGAGGTGTCCGGCAGGAAGCGGCGGAACGAGTTGACGTTTGGCGCGAACATCGGCAACACCTTGGGGATGTACTTCTGCAGGCCGCCGATGTGGTATAGGAACAGCTCGCTCTTACTGCCGTCGTCGTTGGCGAAGATCGGCTTGCCGGTGGCAATGTCGACCACGCTCTGGTGCAGGTGCATGGCGCTGCCCGGTTCGTCGGTGATCGGCTTGGCCATGAAGGTGGCGGTGACGTTGTGCTTGAGCGCCGCCTCGCGCAGGGTGCGCTTGAACACGGTGATCTGGTCGGCCAGGTCCAGGGCGTCGCCGTGGCGGAAGTTGATCTCCATCTGCGCCGGGCCGTCTTCATGGATCAGCGTGTCCAGGTCCAGGCCCTGAAGTTCGCACCAGTCATAGACGTCTTCGAACAGCGGGTCGAATTCGTTGGCCGCATCGATGGAGAACGACTGCCGGCCGCTCTCGGCACGGCCCGAGCGCCCCAGCGGCACCTGCAGGGGCAGGTCCGGGTCTTCGCAGCGCTGGGTCAGGTAGAACTCCATCTCCGGCGCCACGATCGGCTGCCAGCCTTTGTCGGCGTACAGCTTCAGGACTTTCTTGAGCACGTTGCGCGGCGACAGCTCGATCGGGTTGCCGTGCTTGTCGAAGGTGTCGTGGATGACGATGGCGGTGGGCTCGATCGCCCAGGGAATCTGGTACACCGCGGCAGGGTCGGGGCGGCAGACCATGTCGATGTCGGCGGCATCGAGCAGGTCGTAGTAGATGTCGTCGTCTACGTAGTCGCCAGTGACTGTCTGCAGCAACACGCTTTCGGGTAGACGCATGCCACGCTCATGGAGGAACTTGGCGGTGGGAGCGATCTTGCCGCGGGCGATGCCGGTCAGGTCGCTGATCACGCATTCGACTTCGGTGATCCGGTGTTCTTTCAGCCAGGCGGACAGCTGATCGAAGGGGGCGTTCATACAGACCTCTTGGTTGGGTTTTATGGGCGAGTCCGCGTTGGAATCTTCCCAGGCGACGCGCTGAGGGCTATCTTGGTCGCAGCCCCCTGGGGCGATCTATCCACTTTCTTCGCGAACAAATGCACCAAAAGAGTGCATAAAGGACGAACGCGTGACAACGGCCAATGCCTTGCAGGTCCAGGCTTTCCATACCCATGATGTGACCGAACAGGTCCGCGCCACCCCGGGTTGGCAGCAGCAATACCGGCAGATGTCCCCCGGGCATTTCAACGGCCAGTTGCGTTGCCTGGGGCTCGATGGCGTGGAGGTCTACGAAGAGCGCCTGAACACGCGGGTCGAGCAGTTCTTCCGCGCGCCGAGCGGGTCGTTGGCGTTCTGCTTCGACCGCAGCGACAACAGCCTGTACCTGCTCAACGAAGACAGCCGCAACATCTGGATCACCCCGGAGAACTACCAGGAAGTGGCAGTGGTCTTCGACCAGGCTTTCATGGCGCGCCACGGGCTGAACCTGGAGCGGCTGGATGGGCTGTTCATGGTGCCCCTGGGCAGTGGGCAGAACGCCTTGTTCGGCAGCTGGCTGAGCGCGACCCTCACGCGCCTGGCCGATACCGGTTGCCCCATGGAGGGCAAGGCCCTGGCCGAACAGCTGCTGGAAGACTGCCTGTTCATCCTCGACAACGCCTGCCAGCGCCTGCAAGGCGATGCCCTGGGGCGACGTGACGAGGAGCGGGCAATCATGCGCCGGGTCAGCGAATGGGCGGCCGACTGCCCGGAAGAAACCCTCAACCTGATGGAACTGGCCGACGTGGCCGGGGTGTCGTTGCGTCAGTTGCAGCAGGCGTTCAAGGCCTTCACCGACATGCCGCCGGGGCAGTGGTTGCGGTTGCGCAGGCTCAACGGGGCTCGACGCGACCTGTTGCGCCATGGCGCCGGGGATGTGACCGTGGCCGAGGTGGCGATGCGCTGGTCGTTCTGGCACCTAGGGCGGTTTTCCGAAAGTTACCGGGAGTTGTTCAAGGAGTTGCCGAGCGAGACGCTCAAGCGTTCGCCGTAGCCGCTCCGCTGCCTATGAGATCGAGCGCCGCCCGCGCGGCGCTCGATCTCATAGGCGCCAAAGGTACCCCGGCGAATATATGCCAGAATCAGTTACGATCCAGCCATACGGTCTGCACGTTGCAGAACTCTCGCACGCCAAAATGCGACAGTTCCCGCCCGAAACCGCTCTTCTTCACGCCGCCAAAGGCCACGCGGGGGTCAGAGGCGCAGTAGCCGTTGATGAATACGCCACCGGTATCCAGGGCCGCGGTCATGCGCTCGGCCAGGGCCAGGTCGGCCGTGTAGATGGTCGAGGCCAGGCCGAACTCACTGTCGTTGGCCAGCTCGACGGCATGGTCGGCGTCGCGGGCAGTGATGATCGCCGCCACTGGGCCGAACAGTTCCTGCTTGAAGGCGGTCATTTGCGGGGTAACGTCGCCGAACACAGTAGGTTCATAGTAGTTACCCACGCCTTCGGCCTTCTTGCCGCCCAGCAGCAGAGTCGCGCCTTCGGCGAGGGTCGCCTGGACCTGGCCGTCGAGTTCGTCGCGCAGATCGAAACGGGCCATTGGGCCGATGTAGGTGTCGTCGTCCAGCGGGTTGCCGATCTTCAGCTGGCGGGTGGCTTCGACAAACTTGCGCGTGAAGGCGTCGACCACGCCTTGCTCGACGATCATGCGCTTGGCCGCCGCGCAGACTTGGCCGGTGTTCTGGTAGCGACCGATGACCGCCGCCTTGACTGCAGCGTCCAGGTCAGCGTCGGCCAAGACGATGAACGGGTCCGAGCCGCCCAGTTCGAGCACGCACTTCTTCAGTGCGGCACCGGCCTGGGCACCGATGGCCATGCCGGCCCGCACGCTGCCGGTGAGGGTGACCGCTGCGATGCGTGGGTCATTGATGGCGCGGGTGACACCCTCCGGGGTGACGTTGATCACCTCGAACACGCCGTCCGGTAAGCCGGCCTGCTTGAACAGTTCCAGCAGCAGGTAGGCGCTGCCCATCACGTTCGGCGCATGCTTGAGCACATAGGTGTTGCCGGCCAGCAGCGCTGGTATGGCGCCCCGCAGGACCTGCCAGATCGGGAAGTTCCACGGCATCACGGCGAGGATCGGGCCCATCGGACGGTACTCGATGCGGGCCTTTTCGATCTGGGTCGGCTCCGGTGCGAGCATGGCCGGGCCGTGTTCGGCGTACCACTGGCACAGGCCTACGCACTTGCTGACTTCGCCACGGGCCTGGGTGATCGGCTTGCCGATCTCGCGGCTGATCATCTGCGCGAAGGTTTCATGTCGGGCCTGCAGGGCAGCCGCCAGGGCGAGCAGGTATTCGCTGCGCTGACCCAGCGACACCTGGCGCCATTGGCCAAAGCCTGCCTTGGCGCGTTGCAGCGCCGCTTCCAGTGCGGCGTCGGTGTCGAAGGGGTATTGGCCGATCCGCTCGCCGCTGTGCGGGTCGACGGAAATGGCGTGGGTCAGGCTGCTGATCTCGCTCATGGCGGGCTCCTCGTTGTTGTGTCCAGCGAGCGCCCAGACTAGTGGCGTGCAGCTTTAATGAAAACTGAATAATAATGAGCGAAACATTCACGAATGGAGAAAGCCTGTGGACCTGGTGCAACTGGAAATCTTCAAGGCCGTGGCTGAGCACGGCAGCATCAGCGCCGCCGCCCAACAGATCCACCGGGTGCCTTCGAACCTCACCACGCGGATCAAGCAATTGGAGGAAGACCTGGGCGTCGACCTGTTCATCCGCGAGAAAAGCCGCCTGCGCTTGTCGCCGGCCGGGTGGAACTTCCTCGAGTACACCCGGCGCATCCTCGACCTGGTGCATGAGGCGCGCCTGACCGTGGCGGGGGAGGACCCACAGGGCACCTTCGCCCTGGGCTCGCTGGAAAGTACCGCAGCGGTGCGAATCCCCGGGCTGTTGGCGGCCTATAACCAGCGCTACCCCAAGGTCGACCTGGACCTGTCCACCGGCCCCTCCGGGACCATGCTCGAAGGCGTGCTGGCCGGGCGCTTGGTGGCGGCGTTCGTCGATGGCCCGGTGTTGCACCCCACTTTGGAGGGCATGCCGGTGTTCCAGGAGGAAATGGTCATCATCGCGCCGCTCAACCATGCCCCGGTGGGCCGTGCACGCGATGTGAACGGCGAGAGCATCTATGCCTTTCGCGCCAACTGCTCGTACCGCCACCATTTCGAGAACTGGTTCGTCCAGGACCAGGCGGTCCCGGGCAAGATCCATGAAATGGAGTCCTATCACGGCATGCTGGCCTGCGTGAGCGCAGGTGCCGGCCTGGCCTTGATGCCACGCAGCATGCTCGACAGCATGCCCGGCTGCAGCACGGTGAGCGTCTGGCCGTTGTCCGAGGATTTCCGCTACCTCAAGACCTGGCTGGTTTGGCGACGGGGTACGGTGTCACGCAGCCTGAGCATGTTCATCAAGCTGCTCGAAGAGCGTCGGGCGGCCTGACGGGCGGCCCTGTCTGGCTCGAACGCCACTACTGACGCGGCGTCGAACATTGTGTAGACCATCCCTCGAGGGAGGAATGCACCATGCGCAACCATCATTTCGGCTTGTGCGCGGCGCTGCTGGTGGCCCTGGTCATGCCTTGGACCCTGGCTGCCGCGGCCGACCTCAACGCACCGATCGACCCGCAAGGCGTGCACCTGCAGCCGCAGGAGCAGAACGGCGTACGCTACCTGCAAGGTGGTATCGGCCAGGACGAGGCCAACGCCTTGCGTCGCACCCCAGGCTATGACTTGCACGTCACCCTGTCGATCGGCCCCGAAGGCAAGTTCCAGAGCGGCGCCGCGGTGGACATCCAGAATGCCCAAGGCCAGCCGGTGCTGGCATTGCAGGATGTCGGCCCACTGCTGTTCGTGCAGCTACCGCCAGGGCAATACCGTGTGACCGGGACCGCCGATGGCGAAACCGTGCAGCAGCAGGTCACGGTGGGTGGCAAGTCGCCGGCCAACGTGAACCTGCATTGGCGTTAGCGGGGAAGGGTACATATGTACTCTTTCCGGTTTCTGGACATAGGCCTGATCCGACTTCATGGATCGGGCCTATATTTTTTGAACGATCCTCAATGCGCGCGCTTCTGAGATTTCAGTGAGGCACCTGCCGGAGCATGGCCATGAATCTGGAGATCCAGCTGCAGTCCCTGCACGACCGTGGGTACGTGCTGATTCCGGGAGTCCTCGAACCGCTGCGCATTGCGTTACTGCGATGCGCCATCGACGACTTGCAACCGTTGCATTGGGATTACCAAGGGCTGTTGGAGCATTACAAGTGCGTCTTCAATCGCGACCCGCTGTGGCTGTCGTTTCTCGACCTGCCACCGTTGATCGAGTTGGCCGAGGCCGCGCTGGGCGCCGATTGTCATGTGATCGGCCAGACTGCCTGGCGCAGCCATCCGGGATATCCCGGCATGGGGCTGCACTTGGATTATCTGCCCATGGAAGTGCCCGACTGGATTCGCGCTCGCGAAGATTTCAGCCAGCCGGCGCAGATTCTCACCGCCCAGGTGTACCTGTGCGATATCGATGATGCCATGGGGCCGACCTGGATCGTGCCCGGCAGCCACCGTGCCGGTCGACCGCCCCGTGAGGGCGAGGACAGCTGGCTGGGGCAGCGGGCGCGGGCGGTGCTGTGCCAGGCCGGCGATGCGCTGGTGTTTCGCAGCGATGTCTGGCACGGCAGTGGGGCCAACAGCAGCGGCGGGCAGGTCCGTGACATGCTTCAGGTGCACTACGGCCGGCGCATGGTGGCGCAGAAGTTTTCGCCGTATTTGACGTGGCAGTTCAACCCTGAGGTATTGCGGGAGGCGACGCCCCGGCAACGGCGTTTGCTGGGCGAACATGAGGAGTCGGTCTATGACTGAGCGGGCATTAGTTACAAAAACGCAACAGTGTGTCTTCGACCATAGTGGCAAATAAGTTTCAACTTTCTGTTTAACTGGTCGATAATCCAAAAAGTATTACGTCTTGTTACTTGGATGGATGCACCAGGTTCGACAAGCAAGAACGAGGGGCACGAGCCCCCGATTGGCAACAGGCCGGCAGGCATTGCACCGGCTTGTCCGTGAAGACCATCAGGAGATGTCATTGATGAAAACCCGTCTCGCCGCTTCGCTGGCCGCCGCCGTCCTGGCTCTGGCCGGCGCCAACATGGCCCAAGCCGCCCAAGTGTCCGGCGCCGTTGGTGCCACCGGCCAAGGCGACATGACTTACCGCATCGGCCTTTCGTTCGACTGGGACAAGAAGTGGTTCGAAAGCAACACGGGCCACCTGACCGGCTATTGGGATGCGGCCTACACCTACTGGGAGGGCGGTGAAGCCAGCGGTGCCCACTCGCTGTCGTTCAGCCCGGTGTTCGTTTATGAATTCAGCGGTTTCACCTATACCCCGTTCATCGAGGCGGGTATTGGCCTTGCTGCGTTCTCCAAGACCGATGTCGGCGACCAGCGCCTGGGGTCTTCGGTCAACTTCGAAGACCGCATCGGCTTTGGCTTGAAGTTGCCGCAAGAGCAGAAGATCGGGATTCGCGCAATGCACTATTCCAATGCCGGCCTGAAGCAGCCTAACGACGGTATCGAATCGTATTCGCTGTACTACAGCAAAGGCTTCTAATCTCCTCTTTATGTAGGAGCGGCTTTGTGCCGCGATCGGCTGCGCAGCAGCCATGAAGCCTGCCACTTCGATTTAGCAGGCTATCGTGCTCGCAGGTTTTGCGGCTGCCATGCAGCCGATCGCGGCACAAGGCCGCTCCTACAGAGGGGGGCGGGCCTGCGGGCTTGCCCCGCGATCGGCTGCGCAGCAGCCGTTAAGCCTGCCACTTCGATTTAGCAGGCCTATCATGCTCGCAGGTTTTGCGGCTGCCATGCAGCCGATCGCGGCACAAGGCCGCTCCTACAGAGGGGGCGGGCCTGTGGGAGCGGGCTTGCCCCGCGATTGCGGCTGCAGCATCAGCGCACTGCCTTGATCGCCAGCACGTTGCACAGCGGGTGTTCCACCACATGGGCTGTGGTCCCGCCGAGGAACGTGCGCATCGCATCGTGCCGGTGGCTGCCCATGACGATCACGTCCGCCCGGCTGTGGCTGACGAATTGGGCGATTTCCCGTATGGCCGGCCCTTCGAGGAAATGCCTGCGCTCCAGGTCGATCTGGTGATGATCGCCCAGGCGGTTGAAGGCTGCCCGCTGGGCGGTGCGTACGCTGCCATCGAAGCCTGGCATGGTCACGGTACCGGCACCGAAGTCGGCGATATGGGTCTTGGCCGCATCGCACACATGCAACAGATGCAGCTCGGCATTGCACTGCAAGGCCAGGGCATGGGCGCAGCGGATCACCTGTTCATCCAGGTGCTCGGCACCTTCGTGGCAGTTCAGGTCCACCGCGGCGGCGATCTGCCGGGGCAGCGGCAGGCGGATATCGCTGACCAAGTGCACGGCGATCGGGCTGTCCTTGAGCAGTTGCCAGTCCAGGGGCGTCACCAGCAGGCGCTTGAGCACCGGCTCGTGCTGCACATCCTTGACCAACAGGTCACAGCCCAGGCGCTCGACCTGTTCCAGCACGCTGCCCAACGGGTCGCGGGTGAGCAGCAGTTCGGTGGACACATCCAGCCCGGCAGTGCGTAGCTGCTCGGCCTCGTCGGCCAACCATTGGCGGTTGTGCTCGAGCAGGCGCTCACGTTCGCGGCTGTCGCTCATCAAGCCAAAGGTGTCGACATCATCGACGAACACGTTGATATCCAGCAGTGCGCCGCTGGACTCGGCCAGCGCCGCCGCCCGCTGCAGGGCAGGGGTGTGGCGCATCTGCGGTCCGAGCATCACGAACAATCGCTTGAACTGGCTCATCTCATACCTCCACGTGCGGCAGCCCCCCCTTTCTGCCAGCGCTGGTTGTCCGGGCCAAGTGGCCGAATCCCTCATTCAGTCTAGACCCTGCCGGCAGACCAGCCGGCGCATCGGGACCTGGGGTATGATGCGAGCCCTTTCTCCACATCGAGGCCCGATCCATGTCCCTGAGCGTTGAACAGATTGGCGAATTCCGCGCTTTCGCCGAGCAGCTGGCCGATGTCGCCGCCGCGGCGATCCAGCCGCATTTCCGTGCAAACCTGGACGTCGAGGACAAGGGCGGGCGCCTGTACGACCCGGTGACCGTGGCCGACAAGGCTGCCGAAGACGCCATGCGCGAGCAGATCCTCGCCCGTTACCCGGAGCACGGCATTCTCGGCGAGGAACACGGCGCTGCCGTCGGTAGCAGCCCGCTGACCTGGGTACTGGATCCGATCGACGGCACCCGCGCCTTCATCACCGGCCTGCCGCTGTGGGGTACGCTGATCGCCCTGAACGACGGCTCGCGCCCGGTCGTGGGAGTGATGAACCAGCCCTTCACCGGTGAACGTTTCGTCGGTACCCCGGCCGGCGCCTGGCGCAGCGGCACGCCGCTCAAGACCCGAGCCTGCTCCGACCTGGCCGCGGCCACGCTGATGTGCACCACCCCTGACATGTTCGATACGCCCGAACGCAAGGCAGCCTTCGAGGCCGTGGCAGGGAAGGCGCGGTTGATGCGCTACGGCGGCGACTGCTACGCGTACTGCATGCTGGCCTCGGGCTTCGTCGATGTGATCGTCGAGGCCAGCCTGCAGCCGTACGACGTACAGGCACTGATGCCGATTATCGAAGGCGCGGGCGGAGTGATCACTGCTTGGGACGGCAGCTCGGCGCAGAACGGCGGTTGTGTGGTGGCCTGTGGCGACCCGGCGTTGCATGCGCAGGTGGTGGAGATGTTGCGTCACGCCATGTGACATGGGAGGAGGCTGTACTGCCTTCATCGCGGGACAAGCCCGCTCCCACAGAGGTGCATTGTTCCTGCGCGGCAGCGCAGCCTGAAGGGCTGGGTGATCTCTTACAAGAACCGCACGATCCAATGGTTATGCGGTGTGCTAGGTGAGCGGGCTTGAAGCACCTTTGGCCTATCCATCGCACTTTTTCGCATTTACGGGCTCTATCCATGGCCAGGCTGGGCCGATGTCCGCCCCAGCCGTTGACCCCAGACCCCGGTGCCGATGGTTGTTTCACTGCTAAAACCTTCCTTGCGTCTGCTCTTGGCAGGCGCCACGCTCGCCCTGTGCGCCTGCACCCAGGAGCAGGGCCGCGACATCATCACCCAGTTCGGTGACGGCAAGCCCAGCGAGCTGTTCCAGACCAGCGTCGATCGTATGGCGACCCTGGCCATGCGCGACAACCTGCAGAGCCTGTACCTGCTGATGAACAAGCTCTACCAGCGCAACCCCAGCCAATGGAAACTCTCCGGCTACCTCGATGCTGCCACCGCCGAGCGGCAGATCCGCCTGGCCATCGAGCAGCGCCAGCCGTTGCCTCAATTGGGCAACCGCCGCGACCTGGCGGCCTTGAGCTATGCCTTGAGCCCGGAATTTCGCGGCGACCGGGTCGGTGCATTCATCTATGCCATCGGCAGCATGGTGATCACCGCCCACGGCGGGCGCACCGAGTTCTACATGACCGACACCATCGACCCGCTGTTCATCAACAACGCTGCGCGCAATATCGAGAAGGCCACGTGGATGCTCAGCCAGCGCCAGGATGCCAACGGGGTGTTGCTGTTGTTCTCCAACGAGATCTCCGAAGAAGGCAGCAACCTGAGCTTCGCCGTGGAGTTCGGCAAGATCGTGGCGCGGCTGGACCTGCTGGCACAGATGCTCGACGAACGCTACCGGCGCATCGGCCTGAACTATGCCCAGAGCCTGCTGCTGATGAACTTCCTGCCGGTACAGTAGAGCCCTCGAACGATCAGCTGGCGTCGCGACCAGGATATCTCCCACAGGGTGGGCGCTACCCGCATAATACGCAGCCTTTTCTCATACCCGGATTCAGGAACCCTTCATGCTGGCTTCGCTGTTCGCCGTCCTGGCCCCCGTGTTCATCGTCGCCGGCATCGGCTATGCCTGGGCCCGCCGTGGCCAGGACTACCCGACCGAATTCATCGCCCGCATCGTCATGGTGGTCGGCACGCCGTCGCTGGTGCTTTCCACCCTGAGTCGCACCCAGCTGGACCCGGCGGCCTTCACCAGCATGGCCCTGGCCTGCGTGCTGTGCATGCTCGGCATGGCCCTGGCCGGTTTCATCATCAGCCGTGCCAGCGGCCAGCACTGGCGCGTGCTGATGCCGGCGTTCATGTTCCCCAACACCGGCAACATGGGGTTGCCGATCAGCCTGTATGCCTTCGGCGAGCATGGCCTGGCCCTGGCCGTGGCGTTCTTCCTGACCTTGTCGATCTTCCAGTTCACCCTGGGCATCGCCATGTCCGGTGCCAGCGCGTCATTCAAGGCGCTGCTGCGCAACCCCATCGTGATCAGCCTGGCCGCGGCCTTGCCCATCATCTTCCTGGACCTTGAACTGCCACGCTGGCTGGCCAATACCGCCGACCTGCTGGGCGGCATGACCATCCCGCTGATGCTGCTGACCCTCGGGGTCTCCCTGGCCAGCATCCGCCTGCACCACGTGGAGCGGCCTGTTGCTGGGTGGACTGCGCATCGTGCTGGGTGCTGCGGTGGGCTGGGGCGTGGGCACGGCGCTGGGCCTGGAGCCGCTGGAGCGGGCGGTGCTGGTGGTGCAGTCGTCGATGCCGGTGGCAGTGTTCAACTACCTGCTCGCGGTGCACGCCAATCGCCAGCCGGAGCAGGTGGCGAACCTGGTGATGTGCTCGACGGTATTGTCGTTCGCCTGGCTGCCTGCCGTGCTGGCCTGGTGGCTTTAGGCCGACAGTCGGTGAACGGTCACGGCATCGGGTGTTGCAGGCTACTGCGCGGTATCGATACTCACCACCACCGACATCCCCGGCCGCAGGCGCTTGGCCTCCGGTTGGTCGGGGTCGACGGTGATGCGTACCGGGATGCGCTGAGCGATCTTGACGAAATTGCCGGTGGCATTGTCCGCCTGCAGCAACGCGAACTCCGAGCCGGTGGCCGGCGAGATCTGCTGCACATGCCCGTGCAGCTTGAGGTGGTTCAAGGCATCCACGGTGAAGGTCGCCGGCTGGCCGATGCGCACATTGGCCATCTGGGTCTCCTTCATGTTGGCGATTACCCACAAAGTCTCAGGCACCAACGCCATCAACTGCGCGCCGGAATTGACATACGCCCCCAGGCGCGTGCCGATCTGCCCCAGCTGGCCGTCGCGTGGCGCCGTGACCCGGGTGTTGTCCAGGTCGATGCGTGCCAGCTCCACGGCCGCCTTGGCATTTTCCACCGAGGCTTCCAGGGACGCATGGTTGACCACCACCGTTTCCCGGTCCTGGCGAGCGATCTCCAGGGCCGCCTTGGCCTGTGCCAGGCTGGCCACCGCAGCGGCATGGCTGGCCCGGGCCAGGTCCAGCTCGCGGCGTGACACTGAGCCGTCGCTGACCAGTGCCTGGTTGCGACGCAGGTCGGCGCGGGCCTTGTCGGCCTGGGCACTGGCATCGGTGATGGCCGCCTGGCGCTGGGCGATGGTGGCTTCGGCGCTCCTGCGCTGCTGCAGGTTGTTGGCCAGGGCCGCCTGCTGCTGCTTCAACTGGGCGATGGCCTGGGCCAGGCGCTGCTTGTAGATGCGGTCGTCCAGCTGCACCAGCAGGTCGCCACGCTTGACGAACTGGAAGTCATGCACCGGCACGTCGACGATATAGCCGGCCAGCTGCGGCCCGATGATCGTCACCTGACCGCGCACCAGTGCGTTCTCGGTGCTCTCGATGGCGCTACCGAACGGCGGCAGGCGCCAGGCGTAGAGCACCAGCAGCACGCCGGCCAGGGCCACGCAGGCGAAGCTGATCGAGGAAAGGATACGCACCCGCCGGGTGCGCACCGGGCTGCCGGGCTCGCTGGGCGGCGCGGTGCCTTCGGGCGTTTCGGCAAGGGCGGTGGTGGTCGTGGACTGGGTCGGTTGTGTCATCGGCTCGAAGCATCGCGTGAGGTGTCGGGGGCGGCGGCTGGCCGGGTATACCAGAGCCAGAAACTGCGTATGAGGATCCAGATCATGGTCGCCACGGCAATGGCACCGATCAGCATGAAGACATCGTTGTAGGCCAGGATATTGGCCTCACGGGTGGCTGCGTTGGCCAGCAGGCGCGTGCCGGCTTCGTTGCGCAAGCCGGGGTCGGCGATCACCCCCGCATAGCCGGCGCCACCACTTTGGACTCGGGCGTTGACCAGCGGTTCGAGGTAGCTCAAGTGGTCGACGAGGTGGCTGGAGTGAAACTTCTCCCGCGCCGTCTGGAACGTACCCAGCAGGGCCGCGCCGATCAGGCCGCCCAGGTTGTTGCAGATCCCGAACATCACCGAGAAGCTCACCAGGTTGCGCGGGTTGGTACGCACGTGGCTGATGCCCAGGGCCATGGACGGGCCGAGGAAGAAGGTGCTACCGAAGGCCAGCATGAACTGGCTGAGATACATCTGCTGCGGGCGGGTGAGGTTGGTCGAGCTGCTGTCCATGAACGCCCCGGCGGCCATGGCGGCCAGCGAGATGAACAATGGCGTGACCAGGTGCGCCGGGTTGATGGTCAAGGCGCTGGTGAGCAGCCCCGTGGCCGCGCCCAGCAGCATGACCCAGTACAGGCTGCGCATCTGTTCGCTGCCCATGTTCAGCGCCTGCAGGAAGCCCACCGCGCCGGTGGATTGCTCGGAGGTGACCATGCGGATGAGGATTACGCACAAGGCCAAGCGCACCACCGCGCCACTGCCCAGCCAACGGGTCATCAGCAACGGGTTGCTGCGGTTGTGTTCGATCGCCAGCCCCGAACACACCAGGGCGATGGAAGCCGCCAGGGCGACACCGATCCAAGGCGCCTCAAGCCACCAGTCGATGCGCCCCAGGGACAGCACGGCGCAGAGCAGGGCGGTGCCGCTGGCCATCAGCGAGAAGGTCAGGAAGTCCAGCGGCTCGAAGGTCTTGAAGCGGTCACCCGGCGGCAGCTTGAGCAACAGGACGCAACCCAGCGCGGTCAATGCCAGGCCCAGTTCGAACATGTACAGGCCACGCCATTCGGCGATTTGCAGCAGGTCCTCGGAAAACACCCGAGCCAGCGGCACAGCCAGCTGCGAGGCGCCCAGGCCTAGCACCATGGCTTTCAGCCGCCATTGCGCCGGGAAGGCCTGGATCATGTAGTACAGCCCCAGAGAACTCAGCGCCGCGCCCACCATACCGTGTGCCGCGCGCACAGCGATGGCGGAGTTGAGGTCGTTGACGAACAGATGAGCGAAGGTGACCAGGGCATAGAGCACCAGGAACACTTCGGTGAAGGCGCGCAAACCGAACTGCTGGCGGAATTTCACCAGCAGCAGGTTCATCGACACGTTGGTCATCACGAAGGCGGCGGGCAGCCAGGCCATTTCCGCACTGGTGGCGCCCAATGCGCCTTGCAGGAAGGTGAGGTTGGCGGTGACCAGCGCGTTGCCCAGGCCACCAGTGATGGCCACCAGCAGCCCGACCAGGCCATAGGCCAGGCGTGTGGCAGGGGCATGCAGGGGGGTGGAGGGGGAACCAGGAAGGCTGGGCTTTTCGTGAGGGAGCCACTGACGCGGCGCGTATTTGTCCATTCCTGATACAGCCCTGGGTTCGCGTGGAAAAAACTCTACGCGAGTAGTGAAGGGGTTGGAATACCTGTGTTTGAACCAAACGAGCCCCGCTCCAAAAAAGCACACATCCGTTTGCACGGCCCCAAGGAGCGGGCTTGCCCCACGATCAAGGGCGAAGCCCTTGCCAGGCGGTGGCGATGGCAGGGCCGGCGCAATCGTGGGACAAGCCCCCGCAAGCGAGCCCCTAACAGGTTCATTTACGGTCTACCCACACATTCGGGGTATGTTCCAAGCCGCCGAATCTTCCGATAGTAACGCCACCGGCTCATCCCGAGCAGTCACACGATGGAGTTGCTATGGGCAAGGCACTGAAGGTGATTGGCAGTCTGTTGTTGGCATCCTGCGCCAGCGCCACGCAGGCAGTGGAGGCAGATGCGAGCAACACGCTGCGGCTGTACAACTGGACCGACTATATCGGCGAGACCACCCTGGCGGACTTCGAGAAGGCCACTGGCATCAAGGTGATCTACGACACCTTCGACGGCTACGAAACCGTGCAGACCAAGCTGCTGACCGGGCGCTCCGGCTACGACCTGGTCATGCTCAACGCCTCCCTGGTGCCGCCGCTGATCCAGGCCGGGGTGTTCCAGCCCTTGGACAAGGGCCAGTTGCCCAGCTGGCACAACCTGGACGCCAAGGTGGTCGGTGAGCTGCAAGGCTATGACCCGGGCCTGAAGTACTCGGCGCCCTATACCTGGGGCAGCTCGGGCGTGACCTACAACGTCGACAAGATCAAGGCCCGCATGCCCGACGCCCCCATCGGCTCGCTGGCGATGCTGTTCGACCCCAAGGTCGTCTCGCGCTTCGCCGACTGCGGCGTCACGTTGATGGATGCGCCCAGCGAGGTGATCCCGTTGGCCCTGCAGTACCTGGGCAAGGACCCGCACAGCGCCGCGCCCGCCGACCTGAAGGCGGCCGAAAACCTGCTTCTGGGTATCCGCCCCTATGTGAAGAAGTTCGACTCGGTCAACTACCTCACCAGCCTGCCCAACGGCGATACCTGCCTGGCCCTGACCTGGTCCGGCGACTACGCCACCGCCCAGGCCCGCGCCGAGGAGGCGAAGAAGGACATCACGCTGGACTTCTTCATTCCCAAGGAGGGCTCGCTGATCTGGTTCGACAACTTCTACCTGCCCAAGGATGCGCCCCATGCAGCGAACGCGCACCGCTTCATCGAATTCCTGCTGCAACCACAGACCATGGCCAAGGTGACCAATTACATCCACTACGCCAACAGCAATGCCGCCGCCACGCCCTTGGTGCAGGCGGACATCCGCGCCAACCCGGCGATCTACCCCGACGACGCCACCCGTAGCCGCCTGTTCGCCCAGAAGACCCAGGCGCCTCGGGACATGCGGGCCATCACCCGGGTGTGGAGCACCGTCAAGACCGGTCTGTGAACTGACTCCCTATCATTTTTCCCGCAAGGAGCTGCCCCATGGCCACGCCAAGCCAAGCAGTCGCTTCGACATTCGCCCATGACCCACTGGTAGAGGCCGACAAGGCCCACTACATGCACGGCTACCACATGTTCGATGAGCACCGCGAACAGGGCGCATTGAACATCGTCGCCGGGGAGGGCGCCTATATCCGTGACGCCCAAGGCAACCGTTTCCTGGACGCCGTGGGTGGTATGTGGTGCACCAACATCGGCCTGGGCCGAGAGGAAATGGCCCAGGCCATCGCCGACCAGGTGCGCAAGCTGGCGTATTCCAACCCCTTCTCCGACATGGCCAACGACGTGGCCATCGAGCTGTGTCAGAAGCTTGCGCAGCTGGCACCGGGCGACTTGGACCACGTGTTCCTCACCACCGGCGGTTCCACCGCCGTGGACACCGCCTACCGGCTGATCCAGTATTACCAGAACTGCCGAGGCAAGCCGCACAAGAAGCACATCATCGCCCGCTTCAACGCCTACCACGGCTCGACCACGCTGACCATGTCGATCGGTAACAAGGCAGCCGACCGGGTGCCGGAATTCGACTACTCGCACCCGTTGATCCACCACGTTTCCAACCCCAACCCGTACCGTGCTCCAGACGGCATGGACGAGGCCGAATTCCTCGACTTCCTGGTGGCCGAGTTCGAGGACAAGATCCTGTCGCTGGGCGCGGACAACGTGGCGGCGTTCTTCGCCGAGCCGATCATGGGCTCGGGCGGGGTGATCATCCCGCCCAAGGGTTACTTCCTGCGCATGTGGCAGCTGTGCCAGACCTACGACATCCTGTTCGTCGCCGACGAAGTGGTGACCTCGTTCGGGCGCCTGGGCACGTTCTTCGCCAGCGAGGAACTGTTCGGCGTGCAACCGGACATCATCACCACCGCGAAAGGCCTGACCTCGGCCTATCTGCCATTGGGCGCGTGCATCTTCTCCGGGCGGATCTGGCAGGTGATCGCCGAGCCGGGCAAGGGGCGCTGCTTCACCCATGGCTTCACCTACAGCGGCCACCCGGTGTGCTGCACTGCGGCGTTGAAGAACATCGAGATCATCGAGCGGGAGAACCTGCTGGCCCATGTGAACGAGGTGGGCGCATATCTGGAGCAACGCCTGGGCAGCCTGCGCGAATTGCCGCTGGTGGGTGATGTGCGCTGCATGAAGCTGATGGCCTGCGTCGAGTTCGTCGCAGACAAGGCCAGCAAGGCGTTGTTCGACGATGCGGTGAACATCGGCGAGCGTATCCATCGAAAGGCCCAGGCGAAGGGGCTGCTGGTGCGGCCGATCATGCACCTGAATGTGATGTCGCCGCCGCTGGTGATCACCCACGCCCAGGTCGACGAGATCGTCCAGACCCTGCGCCAGTGCATCCTCGAAACCGCCCATGAGCTGCGCGCCGAAGGGTTGTACCACGGTCGATGAGCCACTTGAAACAGGCTGTGCGCGTCCATGCTCGGCAGGCTAGACTGCCGGGCATGACCCAGCCCACCCTCGATACCCCCGTCACCCTGAGCTTCGGTGCCTTGCAGCAGTGGCACGCGGCCCTGCAACAGGCGTTCGCCCACAGCGCCAGCCCCGACGGCCTGGCGCACCTGGCTGCAGCCATCGCTGGGCTGGTGTCGGCGGAGTCGATGATGATCAGCCTCGAGTGCCGGGGCCGAGCGCCGCGGCTGCTCTACCAGCACGGTATTCCCGAATGCCACCGCGACGCCGTGCTCAACCGCTACTTCGCAGCGGGCTACCTGCTGGACCCGTTCTGCCTGGCAGTGGAGAACGGTTTGGCCGAGGGGTTCTATCACCTTCAGGACATCGCCCCGGACAACTTCTTCGACAGCGACTACTACAAGGCCTATTACCTGGGCACCGGTTGCAGCGAAGACAGCTACTTCATCGCCGACATCGCCGAGGACCGCAAGATTTCCCTGAGCCTGTTCCAAGGCCGCAGTGGCACACGCCTCAGTGCAGGGCAGGTGGACCTGCTGCGGGCGGTCGAGCCGATGGTACGCGAGCTGCTGGCCCGCTATGCCCGCCATCACCTGATGGAGACACCGGGCGCGGCAGAGCCGGCGGGGTTGCAGGCGGCCTTCGACAGTTTTGGTTGTCGGGTGCTCACCGACCGCGAGCGCGAGGTGGCGCACATGATCCTGCGTGGGCATTCGGTGAAGTCCACGGCCATCGAGCTTGGCATCTCGCCGGAGACGGTACGCATGCACCGCAAGAACCTTTACTTAAAGCTTGGGATCAACTCGCAGTCCGAGTTGTTTGCCCGGTTCATCGATTGGTTGAGGCAGGGGTAGGGGCGGGCGAAAGGTTGCGTTGCCGGTGCGGGCCCAATCGCCGGCAAGCCGGCTCCCGCAAAAATGCCGGTCAGTTAAGCAACTGGGGCCGCTACGCGCCCCATCGCGGCGCAAGGCCGCTCCTACAGGAAACCCGCCATTGGCCAGGTTTGCATGATCCTGTAGGAGCGGCCTTGTGCCGCGATGGGCTGCATAGCAGCCCCAAGTATCGGCTAGGGCTTTGCACCTTGATCGCGGCGCAAGGCCGCTCCTCCCCTAGAACGTGTACAGCGCGTAGGCTTCCAGCAGGTTGGAGGTGTGCTGGCTGGCGAAGTATTGGCCAGCGCCATCCTGTGGGGCGGCGCGACCATACAGTATCCCAAGTGACCAGTGGTCATCGGGCGCCCAGTCCGCGTACAGGTTGAATTCCCGGGCGAAACGGTCGTTGCTGACGCCTGCCGGGCGTTCGTAAAAGCGGAAATCGAACGCCGCCACGCCGACCTTCAGGGTCTCGTGCGGGTGCAGTTCGAGCCGCACCATGTGGGTCTTCTGGTTCATGTTGAACAGCATGTTCTCGCCGACGATCTCCCCCTGTATCCAGGTGCCCCAGGCGCCCCCATAACCATACAGCAGCGAATCGTAGGTGTCGGAAAATACCGAATAGCGATAGGTCAGCTCCGGCGTCAGGGGCGCATCGGTGAAGTGATAGCTGCCTTGTGCGTACCAGGCGTGGGCATGCTGGCCGTGGTTTTCCTGCCAGGCGTATTCGCCCGCCAGGCTCAGACCGGGCAGCTGGGTGAACGGGCTGGTGGAAAAGCGCAGGTCCGACACCGTCAGGCCGTCGCGCGAATCCAGCGCATCGTCCTGGGCGCGCATCCACGTGGCGCCCAGACGGTCATGGTCATCGATGCTGTATTCCAGGTTCAAGCCGCGCAGGCGAATACGCTCTTGGTAGTCAGCGACATCGACGTCCAGGCGGGTCTGCAACGCGAACAGCTCGGTGCGCAGTCCGCCACTGTCGAGCCTGACGATCGCTGCCTGGTCGAAGGCTTTGCGTGGGTTGATCCAGTAGCCTCCTTGGTGGCCCTGGTCGATGGTGCCCTGGCCGTCGCCGATGAGGAATCCGTCGCCGATCATGTAGGGCACTCGGCCCAGGCTGATGCTGGCTGTGTCGAAGGGGCCCAGCGGCTGTTGCCGTTCCAGGCTGATGAAGGCCTCGTCCCAGTCGGTATCGCGCGGGTTGTCGCGGGTATAACCCAGGCCATCGGAGTCGCCTTGGTTGGCGGAGGAAACCACGTTGAACTTGCCCTTGAGCAGTAGGCCATCCGTCAGTGGGTAGGTGAGCTGCGCCCCCCCTTTGACGAACCCTTCCCAACGGGCGCCATTGCGGTCGATAGGGTAACCGTAGAAGCTGGTGCGGGCGCCGAAGCCTTGCTGGGTGTTATCGATGTACGCGAGCCCCGTTTCCAGTTGCGGTTGGATCGTCACGCCCTGAGCAGTCAGCGCGTCCAGGGCGTGGGCTTGCTCTTGGAGCGTGCACGCCAGGCAGGCGGCCAGGCTGCAGGCGACCTGACGGCGATTCATGGTTTTTCTCCCAGGAAGGCATTGATCTGCTCGGCCGCAGCTTGCGGGTGCTCCCAGGCCAAGTTGTGACCTGCATCGGTGAAGGCATGGAACTTCGCATCAGGCAGGGCCTTACGTAATGCGGCCTGGGCACCGGCATCGAACAGCGAGTCCTGGCTGCCGTGCAAAATCAACACCGGTGCCTTGAGCTTGGGCAGTTCGCGACCGAACTCTGTCAGCTGCAGAGCCTGCAGCACCCCGCGCCAGACGTGCAGGGGCACGGCAGCGCTTTCCGCACGCTCGCGGTGGAGGAAGGCTTCGTCGACCGGCAGCGGGTTGCTGTACCACTCGCGCATGAAGGCCGAGTCGGGGTCTATCGGCGCCCGCAGCGCGGCGATCTGGGTGGCCAACCAACTGCCTTCCTTGCTGACTTCGGCTGTGGTGCTGGTGCTCGACACCAGCACCACCTTGTCGATCTGCTCTGGGTAGTGCTCGGCCAGGGCTTGGGCGAGGATGCTGCCCAGCGAGTGGCCGACCACACTGGCCTTGGCGATACTCAGCCGGTCGAGCAGCAGGTGGATGTCATAAGCCATGTCGCTCAGGGCATAGCAACATTCCGGAGCGCTGCTGCGGCCATGGCCGCGCAGGTCCACGGCGATGATCCGGTAGCGAGGGTCCAGGTACGGCAGCATCAGGCTCCAGGAGCGAGCGTTGTCGGTAAAGCCGTGCAGCAGCACCAGGGCCGGCCCCTTCGGGTCGCCGGCTTCGTAGTAGGCGAGCGTGGTGCCGTTGGGCAACAGGGTCTGTTGCTTGTCGCTAGCAAAACGCTGTTGGTCGATGGGTTGGGGCTGAGCATGGCTTTGGGCGGTGAACAAGGTCAACGCAAGGAGCAGGGAAGGGACCAGACGCATCGTGTTTCCTCCATCATCCAGGGGGCTGGCAGGACTATTGTTTTTTGTCGGTACAGGACCTGTCCCTTGGGCGACGCAAGCGATGCCAATGCTCGCCAAACATACCCATGGGCGACAGGTGTCGCTCCTGGGTATGTGCCTTGCGTCGGCAGGGCCGCAGTGGCGTTGACCTTTGTCGGACGAGGGGCTAGATCTATGCCGTGCAGGGTGATGCCAGGAGGGCTGCTTGCGTCCACTGGCCGAGAGAGGTGGTTGTGTCTTCGCATCTATACGACAAAGTCGAGCATGACCAGCTCCGCGCCGCCTACCTCCAGGCGGCCAATCCTGGCCGTGGGCCGGACCCGTCGCTGGCGGGGATCATGGAGGGCTTTCCGCCACCTCCGGATAAACGCGTGGGGCGCCACAACTGGTTGCATTACCCCTACAGCAGTTGGTCGTTTCGCAATGTCAGCAAGCTGTTCCCCACCGAGCCGGTGCGCCGTGAGGGGGCGCTACCGGTGCCTGCGAGTCACACCCCATGGCCTTTGGAGTCACTGACGTTCGACAGTGTCTGCGGCCTGCGCGTGACCCTGGACATGCACTTGCGAGCCAGCCAGACCAGCGGTTTGCTGGTGATGCGCAACGGCACCATCGTGTTCGAGCGCACCTATAACGGCATGCAGGTGGGCGATCGACATGCCTGGTTCTCAGTGAGCCAGGTGCTGATCGGCCTGATCGTCGAGGAACTGGTGTACCGGGGGGGCCTGAAACACGAGACGCTAGTCGCACAGGTCATCCCCGACTTGATGGGCACGGCCTATGCCGAGGCCAGCATCGAACAGGTGCTGGACATGGCGGTGGGTGTCGATTACCTGGAGGACTACACCGATCCGGCCTCGCACGCGTCACACTATACCTATGCCAGCGGGCTCATCCGCCCGGCGGCGGGGCAGGCACGCGCCGAGTCGCTGCACAGTTACCTGCTGTCGTTGCGCCAGAACAGGCCCCATGGTGGGTTCTTCCAATATGTGACAGCCAACAGCGAGGTGCTGGGCTGGGTTGCCGAGGCCGTCACCGGCCTGCCGTTTCCGCGTCTGGTGCAGCGGCTGTGGCGCAGCCTGGGATGCGCGGACGACAGCCTGTTCATCACCGATGCCTGGGGCCGCGGGATCGCCGGGGCGGGGTTCTGCTCGACCTTGGCAGACCTGGGGCGGGTGGGGCAGTTGCTGGCGAACAAAGGGCGGCTGGACAACCGTCAGGTGTTGCCCACGCGGATCTTCGAGCGGATCCTGGGGGCGGCCGAACCTGGAGTGATGCAAGGCAATGCCGATTACAGCCAGTGGTTGCCCGACGGCGCCTACAAGAGCCAATTCTATGTGCTGGACAACCGTGCCTTGATGGGTAGCGGCATCCATGGCCAGTACCTGTACGCCGATACCCGCACGGGGACAGTGATCGTCAAGTTTTCCGCTTCGAGACAGGCCGCCGGGGCGCTGGATATCGATACGGTCAGGGTGTTGCGCCTGATCGCCGATCTGCAGGTCTAGGGCGGGTGCGTTTCGTACGGTTGGGCATCGGGGAGGCTGTTGGTTTACGGCCGCTTCGCGCCCGATCGCGGCGCGAGGGCGCTGCTATCAGGCCAGCATGCAGTCATCTCAAAACGGGGGGGCCTCATCTGGCAGGCGCGGGTGTCTGGACCCGCCGGGTTTCCTCCTCCAGATAGGCCAACAGCGCCGCGACCTCGGTATCGCCCAAGCGCAGGTTAGGCATGGCCAGGCCTTTGTATTGGGCGTACAGCAGCATGGCCAACGGGTCTTTTTCGGCGAGCATGCGGTCGGGTTCCTTGAGCCAGCGCACCAGCCAGCGAGCATCGCGTTGCCGGGTCACTCCCAGCAGGTCCGGGCCGATGCCGCCCGAGGCGCTGGGGCCGGCATCGCCCAGGCTGTGGCACGACGAGCAGCGGGTCCTGAAGATCTGCTCGCCACTGCTGGGCGTTCGGATCTGCGTGGCCTGGGCGATGGTGGCGGTCTCCGGCAGCTTCCAGTTGTGCAGGCTCTTGCCCAGGCGGTCGGCCAAAATGTAGGGGCTCTCGAAAGGCGAGGCTTTCATCCAGCGACCAGTGGCCTGGTTGCCGATGATCAGGCTCAGGTTGTGGTCCTTGGAGCGGCCGTTGTCCAGGCCTTCGATGAACAGGCCCAGGCGCCTGCGCAGCAGCTCGATGTCGTCGGGCTCGCCGGTGAGCAGCCGCCAGCCTGGGCCCAGGCCGAACTTCTCGCCGTAGCGCTTGAGGGTGGCCGGGGTGTCGTTGTAGGGGTCGATGCTGATGGAATAGAAAAAGATGTCCTTGCCCACCCGGTCGCCAAGCAGCTTCTGTACCTGGCGAAGCCGCGCGGTTTCCAGAGGGCAGGAGTCGGAGCAGCCGGTGAAGATGAAATTGATCGCCACCACCTTGCCCTCGATCAGGTCGTCGAAGAAACGCACGGGGCGCCCCTCTTGGTCGAGCAGGCGGATGTTGGGGAAGTAGTCCCGGCCCCAGGGCGTGGCCTGGGCCACGTCCTGGATCGCCTGGGGAGGCCAGTAGGGCAGGCAGGCCACCAGCAACAGCAGCAGGTGAGCACGTGTAGGACGCCGGAACCAGCCCATGGTCTTGCTCCTTCGTTGTCAGCGGACACCGATCGGTACGGTGATGCTCTGCCCAAGCGCGGAACGCACGGTCACCGTCGGTGGCGATGCCGGGCCAGCACCGGTGGTGGTGACCGACAGCCGCCAGCGCGCGCCAGTGGTGGTCGGGCTCAGGGTCGCCAGGCCCAGGTCCAGCGGGCCACTGGTGGTCGAGGCCGTCACCCGGATGCTGTTGCCGGTGG
>NZ_JBLUPY010000005.1:0-167500 GCF_048068215.1 Pseudomonas sp. NY15372 | reverse complement strand
GCTTGATCGGGTAGTTCACGCTCAGCCGATGCTCGGCATCGACATCGACGCTACCGTCCTGGATCAATCCCTGCTCCTGCAGGGTCTTGAGCATCCCTGCCACGGCCTTCTCGCCGCGGTAGTTGTCCAGCAGTTCCTTGCCCAGCCCTTGCGGGTGGGCATGGAACAGGCGGGTGAGGATTTCGGAACGTAGTGCATCGTTACTCATGGCATGCCTCACGCGTGCTGCAGGTCATTTGCCGTGCTTGGCCTGGAGCTGCTTGGCGTGCTCCAGGTGCTGTTCGAGCTTGGGCAGGGTTTCGCTGGCAAAGGCCTTGAGCTCGGGTTTGTCGGAGGTGTTCGCTTCGTCCTTGAACAGTTTCACAGCCTTTTCATGGGCCTCGACCTGGTTGTTGATATACGACTGGTCGAAGGACTCGTCGCGCCATTGCAGGATCATCTTCTTGACCTTGTCGGTCAGCGCGGCCTCGTCCGGCACGCTGATATCCAGCGAGCGGGCGACATCGCCGAGTTTCTGGTTAGCCTGGGTGTGATCGGTGACCATCTGCTGGGCGAAGGCCTTGATCTCAGGGTTCTTGCTCTTTTCCTGGGCCAGGTTGCCCGTCACCACTTCGGCGATGCCCGCCTCGGTGGCGCTGTCGACGAAGTCGTTGGAGCTGGCGGCCAGCACATGCATCGAAGCCATGCCCAGCGCGACGGTCAGGCCGACTCGCTTGAGGAACAGATTGCTCATGTGTCACTCCTTATCCATTGGCGCGACCTCAGTGTCGCTTAGGGTTGAGCATGGCCGATGGGCAAAGGTTTGATTTTTCTGCGCACCACGAGGCGAATGGTCATTGGGTTGAACGTTGCCGGCAACCTGGGCTCAGACATTCAAAGGTTGCACCGAGGAGCCTGCCCATGAGCATCGAACGCAGCATTCCCGAGCTCGAAGCCTGGTACGCCCAGTACGATGACGCGAGCTATCGGCGCGAGTCGCCGGATGCTTACCACCATGAACTGATCCGTACCGCCGAAGCCCTGCGCGACGATGGCGCTATCGACTGGGACGACTGGCTGGCACTCAAGGCCCTGGCCGACCAGGCCCATGGGCGTGCCCTCGCAGAAGCCGTGCAGGCCCATGTCGACGACCCTGACGCATGAAGACCTTGAAGATCGCCACGTTCAACATCAACGGCATTCGCAGCCGCCTGCCTGGGCTGCTGGCATGGCTGGCGCGCGAGCAGCCGGACATCGCCTGCCTGCAGGAGCTCAAGGCCGCCGACAAGGACTTCCCGCGCGATGCCCTGGAGGCTGCAGGCTATGGTTGCCTACACCACGGCCAGCCGTCCTGGAACGGCGTGGCCATCCTCGCCCGGGGCAGCGAGCCGCTGGAAGTACGACGGGGCCTGCCAGGCATGGAGCAGGACAGCCAGAGCCGGTACCTGGAAGCCGCGGCCCATGGGGTTTTGGTGGCCTGCCTGTACCTGCCCAACGGCAACCCCCAGCCCGGGCCAAAGTTCGACTACAAGCTGCGCTGGTTCCAGTGCCTCAACACGCACGCCCAGGGGCTGCTGGACAGCGGCCACCCGACGGTGCTGGCCGGAGACTTCAACGTGGTGCCCACCGACCAGGACATCTACAACACGCGCTCCTGGCTCAAGGACGCGCTGCTCCAGCCCGAGAGCCGCGAATGCTACCGCCAGCTGCTGGCCCAGGGCTGGAGCGACGCGATCCGCCAACTGCACCCGCACGAGCAGGTCTATACGTTCTGGGATTACTTTCGTAACCATTGGCAGCGCAACGCGGGTCTGCGCATCGACCATTTACTGCTCAGCCGCGAGCTTGCGCCACGGCTCGAGGCCGCCGGGGTGGATGCCTGGGTGCGCAACGAGCCGAAGGCAAGCGACCACGCGCCGGTGTGGATCTCGCTGCAGACCGCGTCGTAGGCCGGCGTAACTTGCCAAGCGTTGTCCGCGGGCCCGGTACGCTGATCTATAGTCATAGGCGGCGAGGGCTGGACAGCAAGGGAATGTAATGGCCGTAAGCAGGAAACAGTACGAGGAAGGGCCATTTGCGCTCACCAGCGAAGACCGGGCCGTTGGGCTGTTGCGCCTGGTCGTGAGCTTCATGGCGGTGGTGCTACTGGCCTTCCTGTCGATCGAGGGCTGGCGGATCGCCCGTGATTACCGCCATGCCTCCCTCAACGCCGAAGATGCGGTGATCAACCTGGCCAGGGCCACTGCGCAGCATGCCGAGGACGCCATCCGCCAAGTCGATGTCATCACTGCGGCACTGGCCGAACGCCTCGAAGGCGATGGTTTCGCCAACCTTGACCGGCCGCGGCTGCATGCCTTGCTCAAGCTACAGAAAACCATCATGCCACAGCTGCACGGCCTGTTCGTGTACGACGCCGACGGTCGCTGGGTGGTGACCGACCAGGCTGCCATACCCAAGCACGCCAACAACGCCGACCGCGACTACTTCATCTATCACCGCACCCATGCCGATCGGGGCGTGCGTATCGGTTCGGTGGTGCGCAGTCGGTCCACGGGAGACCTGATCATCCCGATCTCTCGACGTCTGGACCACCCGGACGGCCGTTTCGCCGGCGTGCTGCTGGGCACCATCAAGGTGGATTGGTTCGTGCGTTACTACGGCGACTTCAAGATCGACGAGCGTGGCGCGCTGGTGCTGGCCAAGCGTGATGGCACCATCCTGGTCCGGCGGCCCTTCGTCGAACAGGTGGTGGGGCGCAGCCTGTCGGAGAGCGAAATCTTTCGCAATCACCTGCCCTATGCCGACCAAGGCGTGGCCGAGGCCGTGGCGGTGGTGGACGGCACGCCGCGTTTGTACGCCTACCGGGCGCTATCGAGCTACCCGCTGGTGGTCGAGGCAGGCTTGTCGCGCGAGTCGATCCTCGCCCCATGGCGTCACGACATGCTCAAGTCGGTACTCGTGCTGCTGCTGTTGCTGGTGGGGCTGGCGGCCTTCGGCTGGGTGGTACTGCGCCAGTTGCGCGAGCGCATCGTCATCGAGCGCGCCTTGCACCAGGCGCACCAGACCCTAAAGTCCCTGGCGCTCACCGACAGCCTGACGGGCCTGGGCAACCGCCGGCGGCTCGATGGTGTATTCGACGCCGAGATCCGCCGGGCGCGGCGCCAGGGCTACCCGTTGGCGCTGGTGATGATGGACCTGGACTACTTCAAAGCCTACAACGACCGCTATGGCCACCCAGGTGGCGACCAGTGCCTGCGGCGTTTCGGCGAGATGTTGCAGCATGCGCTGAAACGGCCGGGCGACCTGGCGGTGCGCTATGGCGGTGAGGAGTTCACCTTGCTGCTGCCCAATACCGATGCCCAGGGTGCGGTGGCGATCGTGCAGGAGATCCTGGCCTTGCTGCGCCGACAGATGATCGAGCATGCCGGCAGCCCGCTGGGGTATGTCACCGCCAGTGCAGGCATCGCGGTCGGATATCCAGGCCCAGAGGCGGTTACCCCGGAAGGCCTGATGGCGGCGGCGGACGGAGCCCTGTACGAAGCAAAACGTCAAGGGCGGGACCGGCATTGCCTGGCCTCCAGCGCGCCCTGATCATTCAGCCTGCCGACTGGACCAGCAATGCCATGGCGCAGCGTCCAACCAGGCCATGTGCATGCTCCTGACGCAGGACCTCACGCAGGCGAGTATCCAGTTGAGCCTGTTCGACGACCTTGAACCCATGGCGCGCGTAGAACGGCGCATTCCAGGGCACCTCGGCGAAGGTCGTCAGGGTGACGACACGCATGCCTTGGCTGCGCGCCACGGATATCGCCCAATGCAGCAGAGCGCGACCGATACCTTGGCCCTGCGCCTGCGCGCACACCGAGATTTCATGGATATGCAGCCAGTCGCTGGCCTGTTCGGTGCAGATGAACCCCCGCAGGTGGTCGTTGTCGTCAATGGCCACCCAACTGCCTTGCCCGGCGATGAATGCCCGGTGGGCCGCATCGTCCAGCACATCGCCGCTCGCCAGCCAGGCCAGGTCGGGCAAAGACAGGAACGCCTGGGCCGCCGAGCGCTCGATGGCCGCAAGCAAGGGGACGTCATGAAGGCGGGTGGGGCGAATGCGCATCGGCTGTCCTTGGCGAAACGCCCAGTTTGCGAGCCTTGCCGTACAAAAGACAAGGCTCGCGTGAGGCTCATTCGCCAACCAGCTCGCGCAGCTGCCAGCGAACCGAGCTGACGCCTTTCTCGAGGCTTACCCGGCTGACCAGGCGTTCGAGCTGGGTGGGGGCCTGTGGCGTGCCGAGCAACTCGGCGCGAACCTCCAGGCGCGCGGGGTTGGCCAGGTCTTCGCTGTGCAGTGATTGCAGGCGCAGGCCTGGGTCGCTGAGGCTGTGCAGCATCAGGCTGCGCACCTGGATCTCGTCCTCGGCGCGGCAGACGATACGCACCTCGAAACGCTGCTCCACCTCGCTGGCCGGCAGCACGTCCTGGCGGTCCAGGCGTTGGGCGATGTCACGCAGCAGGATATTGGCGCACAGCACCACCAGGCTGCCCAAGGTCGCCTCCAGCAGCAGGCCCAGGCTGCACAGCACGCCGATGGCAGCCGTGCACCACAGGGTGGCTGCGGTGTTCAGGCCTCGCACGTTGAAGCCGTCGCGCATGATCACGCCGCCGCCGAGAAAGCCGATGCCGGACACTACATAGGCGGCGATACGCGAGGCATCGGTGGGCGCCATGCCAGGCACCGCCTGGGTCATGAGTACGAACAGGCAAGCGCCAGTGCTGACCAGCGCGTTGGTGCGCAGGCCGGTCAGGCGCTGGCGCAGTTGACGTTCGGCACCGATCAGGGCGCCGAGTACCAGGGCTACGCTGACGCGCAGCAGAAAGACTTTCCAATCCATAGCAAACCTCATTTCCCGGGCGCATGCCCGCGGGGCGCCGTCACGTGCGGCGCAACTGAAAACAACGAGTGCGAGGACCACATGCCCGCATGCCGGGGCACGGGGCAGGAAGGAAAGAAGGGGAGACATCGGCCCGCTTGGGCTGTGATGAACCACCGTCTACCGAGTGCGGCAAGACAGTGGCAGGAGGGCTGCCGGACTAGCTTGCCGTGTGGGCCTGTCGCAATCGACTGGGGCTACTGTCCAATGCAGGACTCCTGTTGTGGGATGCAAAACTGCGCCGCGGACGTTACGCCTGGCGCCGGGCAGGGTCAAGGGCAGTTGCGTGACAATTGCGCTTTCTGGGAAATTTCCTTCATGAAGTCAGGCATTAGCCGACTGGGACTTTCATGAAAAAGGCCACCGAAGCGCCCCCAGGCGGTGTTAACCTTGCCCCCTTCGTTACAACTTCGGACCGTTACATGCTGTTCAATCTCGCCATCCTGTTCGGCACGCTGGTGGCCATGGAAGGCGTCGGCACACTGGCCCACAAGTACGTGATGCATGGCTGGGGCTGGTGGCTGCACCGCTCGCACCATGAGCCGCACCTGGGCATGCTGGAGACCAACGACCTGTATCTGGTGGCACTCGCCCTGATCGCTTCGGGCCTGGTCGCCCTGGGCAAGGCCGGGTACGCGCCGCTGCAATGGGTCGGCGCTGGCGTGGCGGGCTACGGCGTGCTGTATGTGTTGGCCCATGATGGCTTCTTCCATCGCCACTGGCCCCGGGCGCCGAAGCCGGTGAATCGCTATCTGCGGCGCTTGTATCAGGCTCATCGGCTGCACCACGCGCTGCCTGGGCGCAAGGGCAGCGTGTCGTTCGGCTTCTTCTACGCACCACCTTTGCGTGTGCTCAAGCGCCAGGTACGCGCGCGACGGGCACAGGGCCTATAGACGCGCGACGCAGTCAGGCCTTGCGGCGCAGCATCAGGATGAAGAACATCCCGCCAATGGCGGCGGTGGCGATGCCGATGGGCAGGTCCTGGGGCGCGATCAGGGTACGTGCGCCAATGTCCACCCAGACCACGAACAACGCTCCGAGCAAGGCGCAGGCCGGAAGCAGCCGACGATGTTCGGCGCCTACCAAGTGGCGGGCGACATGGGGCAGCATCAGGCCGACGAAGCCGATGGCCCCGGACAACGACACCAAGACGCCGGTAAGCAGCGCGCACCCCACGAATACCTGGGCCCGCACCCGACGAGGCTCGAAGCCCAGGCTGACGGCCGTCTGTTCGCCGCTCATCAAGCCATTCAGGGCCCGCGCCAAGCTCATCAGCAAGGCGAAGCCTGCCAGTACGCACAGTGCTGGCAGCCACAGCAGCGACCACTGCGCCAGGCCCAGACCGCCCAGCATCCAGAACATCACCGAGCTGGCTGCGTGAGGGTCGCCGGTGTAGAGCAGCAGGTTGGCCAGGGCCATGATCACGAAGGACACGGCCACCCCCGCCAGCAACAACCGGTCGCTGTCCAGACGGCCACGGCTGCTGGCCACCGCCAATACCAGCAACATGCTGCCGAGCGCGCCGATGAACGCCGCCAGTGGCAGACTGAATGGGCCGGCGAAGGCGCCCAGGAACAGCACCACCAGCACTGCGCCCAGCACCGCACCGGAGCTGACCCCGAGCAGGTGCGGGTCTGCCAGCGGATTGCGTGTGACGGCCTGCAGGGCGCCCCCGACCAGGGCCAGGCCTGCGCCCACCAGCGCTCCGAGCAGCACCCGTGGGGCGCGGATCTGCCAGACGATCTGCGCCTGGCCGCGGCTCCAGCTCCCTGTGTCGCCCAGGCCGGCCTGTTGCATCACGATGCCCAGCACGTCGGTCAGTGGCACCTTGGCAGCCCCAAACCCCAGGGACAACACGCACGAGCACAGCACAGCCACCAGCAGCCCGGCGAGCAGCAGCCGGTAGGCACTGCGATCACGCACGGGCATCACTGCGGCGTGCCTGCGAACAGGCGGGGATGCAGCGCCGCTGCCAACAGCTCGATGGCTCCGGCATTGTCCACCGATGGGGTGACCTGGAGGTAGGAAAGCACCACGAAGCGTCGATCGCGGATGGCCGTTACCTCGCCCAGGGCCGGCTGCGCGAGCAGGAAGTCGCGCTTCTGTTGCCAGGAGGTCGGGCCGTAGTCGACGATGACGATCACCTGCGGGTCGCGCTCTACCACGCTCTCCCAGTTCACTTCGGTCCAGCTGGCAGCGACGTCGGCCATCACATTGTCACCGCCAGCCGCCTCGATCAGCGCCTGGGGCATGCCGAGACGGCCAGAGGTGGTGGGGCGGTCTTCGCCGCTGTCATAGAGGAATACGCGGGGAGCCTGGTGTACATCGGCGACATGTGCCTGCACGCGGGCCACGCGCTGGCGCAGGGTATCGATCAGCGCCTGGGCCTGCTGGCGAACATCGAAGATGCGCCCCAGGTTGTCCAGGTCCCGGTACAGGTCGTCGAGGCTGGCGCGGCGCTGGGGCATCACCCGCGAGCAGGACTCGCTGAGCTCGTACACCGGGATGCCGAACGGTGCCAGGGCCTGCGGCGTGACCGGGCCGCCTACGTACATGCCGTAGCCCCAGCCGGCGAAGAGAAAGTCGACGTTCGCATCGAGCAGGGTTTCCACCGACGGGTAGCGCGGCGCCAATTCAGGCAGGCCGGCGAGAGCACCGGTCAAGGATGGGTCCAGGGTCTTCCAGCCACTGATTCCGGTGAAGCCAACCATGCGCTCGCGCAACCCTAGGGCCAGGAGCATGCCGGTCAGGTTACTGTCATGGCTCACCGCCCGCTGGGGCGGCTGGCTGAAGGTGACGTCGCGATCGCAACTGCGCACGGTAACGGGATAGTCGCCGGCCCAGGCGGCGAAGGGCAGGGCGGCCAGCAGGGCCAGGCAGGCAAGGTGTCGCTTCATGCGGGGCTGATCCAGGTGATGCGTGGGTGAAAAGCCACGGGGTGACGGTCGACCAGTGCCCGTACGCCAAAGACCTCGGCCAGGCACTGCTCGGTCAGCACGTCGGCTGGGGGGCCGTGGGCAACGATGCGGCCAGCCTCGATGACATACAAGCGGTCACAGAAGGCCGCAGCCAGGTTCAGGTCATGGAAACTGGCGAGCAGGCTCAGGCCGGTGGCGCGCAGATGCTCCAGCAAAGCCAGCTGGTAGCGGGGGTCGAGGTGGTTGGTGGGCTCGTCAAGGATCAGCAGACGCGGTTGCTGGACCAGTGCACGGGCCAGCAGCACACGTTGCTTCTCGCCGCCAGACAACGGCGCGAAGCCATGATCGCCGCGTCCCTGCAGCCCCAGGCGATGCAGGCTGTCGTCCACCAGCGCGTCGTCATCGTCGCCATCGAACCAACCCTGGTGCGGCGTGCGGCCCATGGCAACCACGTCGCGTACACTCAGGCCAAAATCTTCGGGAAATTCCTGGAGCATCACTGCGACGCGTTGCGCCACCCAACGCGCTGGGCGCTGCCAGATGTCCTCGTTCTCGAGCAGCACGCGCCCGGCATCGGGCCGAGTGAAGCGATAGGCACAGCGCAGCAGGCTGGTCTTGCCGCTGCCATTGGGGCCGATCAAGCCGACGCATTCACCAGGGCGCACCTCCAGATCGATGTTGTCGAGCAGCCTCCGGCCACCATGGGATGGCGCCCAGTGCAAACCTTCGAGACGCAGGGTAGGGGCGGACATGACGAGCAACCGTACCGGGAATGAATGTAACCCGACGATGACGGCGCGCAAGGGAATCGCGGGCAGGCTACTGCCCCAAGACCGGCCCGCGCCCGCCCACCGCGGGAGTTGCCAAACGAGGTGACAGGCCGGTCTCCGGGCTTGCGAGAGTCGTGAGGCATTCACCTTCCCATGCTGGCGGCACAGTGGCGTATCGAATGCATCGCTCGCTTACCGTTGCGGGGGCAGCGCCGGACTGGTCGCGCAAGGCGATGCACCGGCTTCCCGTTTAATCCCCGGCGCGGCGGCAGGGGACACCTGAAACTGGGGCGCATCTGAGCATTTATGGGGTGGGGAGTCAACCTGTAGGGCGCCCCCGGGCTAGGCGGAGTCTTTAGACAGCGACCGCGTACCGGGTGCGTTGAAGCATTTATCGAGTTTGCGCGTGTGAATGCATCAATGAGGAGGAGCACTTTATCGAACACAGAACATAAATATAAACAATATAACTAAACTAAATGAATATTTAGTTTAGTTATTCCTTAAGCTCATATCATAAGGGCAGGGTAGCCCATCTGGTGAGCTATGGGGTAACTCATGCGTGATCGCTAAGGATTACCATTCAATGACTCACTATCCAGGCTGGATGCTTGAAAGCGCCCATAATTACCTCAAGGCCGCTGAGATTCTAGACGCCCAAAACCTCCCGCATGTTGCCATGGTCAATGCAGCGATCGGTATGGAAATCTTGCTGAAAAGCTTTATTTCCGTACCGGATCAGCACCAAGGTACGTCCGGCGAAACCTACAAGCTCGACGTCGAAGCACTTAAAACGGCTCACCAGCACCTGCAGTCGATCGGCAAGATTCCACCCAAACAAAAGCGTGACGCACACGATCTGCTGACGCTGTTTCACGCGGTGCCTCCAACGATTCGTGAGAGCCTGGCTCTGAACAGCCAGGAACACTCATTCGAGCGGTATCGCGATGTGTTCACCAACAGCCGGTATCAGTACGAGTCAGCCAACTGGAAATTTTCCGATCCAGTACTGATGAGATCGCTGCGGTGGACGTTAGCCAACGTGGTTGGCTACTAAAAGGAACGAGGCTCGCAGGATCCGTTCGTGCTGAGTTACATCGCTGAGGTCCAAGTTCGATCTGCAGCGCAGAGATCGAGGCCAGGGGCCTGGCTTCAAATCTGCCACACACGACCCAGGTGGCTCCATACGAATTTGCGCATAATGTATATTATGTTAAATATTATATTATTCGAGGACAATACCGCGGTTCTCTCCGCCCCAATCCATCTCACCTCGCTGTTCAACCAGCTGGCCCTGAGACCAGCCCATGTCTCGAGTAAATGGCCCTTGTGATCAAGAAGCAATCACCCGCCTGGCATCCCTTCGCACGGCTTGAGGGGGTACGCCATATCCGCGAATAAAGACCTCTCGCATATGCCGGCGATCCCTGAAGCCAGCTTCCTTCGCCACGACATCCAAACTGTGTCGGCTCTGCTCGATCATCAACCGGGCCGCCTCAAGACGCAGGCTTTCCACGGCCTTGGCGGGTGACTGCCCTGTCTCGGCAGTGAAGACGCGGGTAAATTGTCGGGGACTCAGATGCACCACTTCGGCGAGCTCCTC
The DNA here is from genome assembly GCF_048068215.1 of Pseudomonas sp. NY15372. NCBI lineage: Bacteria > Pseudomonadati > Pseudomonadota > Gammaproteobacteria > Pseudomonadales > Pseudomonadaceae > Pseudomonas > Pseudomonas sp. NY15372. The sequence continues at coordinate 157,305 of NZ_JBLUPY010000005.1, read as the reverse complement.
AACGCTCAGAGCGCGGCTCAGGTTCTTGCGCGCGTAGTCCAAGGCGATCTGAATCCGATCCGATTTCGGCGAAAGCGTCAGTAGTTCGGAGTGTTGGGATTGTCCACCTGACCGCCGTTGATGCATCACCAGCTTTCTCGCCACCGACCTGGCCATCTCGGCGCCCAGATCTTTTTCCACCATGCCCAGCGCCATATCCAGGGCGGCGGTCATGCCAGCGGACGTCCAGATTTGCCCGTCCACAATGTAGATCCGATCTTCTTCGACTTCGATTTTCGGATGCAGCTCGCGCAGTTTTTTCGCGTAGGCCCAGTGCGTCGTTGCCCGTCGATTATCCAGCACGCCCGCTTGGGCCAATACGAAGCACCCGGTACACAGACCTGCGGTGCGTCGAGCGCTGTCGACAAAACCTCGTACGCTGGCCAGCACTTCCTCGCCCGGCGGTGTCAGCGGCGTCAATGTCCCGGTGATCATCCATGTGTCGGCCAAACCAGGAGCCCCCAGCGCAAGCGTGTCCATGTACATCCCCAGGGAAGAGCGCACCGTGCCGCCCTCGATGGAAAAATTCTGGATCTTGTAAACCGCTTCCCCCGCCACGATGTTCGCGAACTCGAAGACGGCCTGGGTCGCCAGCGACATGATCTGGAAACCTTCGGTTATGAGGTAGCCGACCCGGTGCATGGTTGAAGCTCCACTATTTGATGTCCTAAAACAGTACTATATGCGTCGTTTAAGACGAAAGCGACGTTCTGCATCATGGCTCCACATCAACCTACGGAGCACGACCATGACGCAGCAATTCAAAGGCACTGCCCTGATCACCGGCGCCTCCACCGGCATCGGTTCCATCTACGCGGAACGTTTGGCCCGGCGGGGTTATGACCTGGTCCTGGTCGCCCGAAACCGTGATCGCCTCAACACCCTGGCCGCCCGGCTCACCACAGAGACCCGCCAGAACGTGGAGGTGTTTCCGGCAGACCTCGCCAATGCTGCTGATCTGGCCAAGGTGGAGCGCAAGCTGCGTGAAGACGCCAGCATCAGCTTGCTGGTGAACAACGCCGGGATCGGCACCCACACCAGCCTGCTGGAAAGTGACGTCGAGCGTATGGCCGAAATGATCACCCTCAACGTCACCGCCCTCACCCGCCTTACCTATGCAGCCATCCCGGGGTTCGTGGCTCGCGAACAAGGCGCCGTGATCAACATCTCGTCCATCGTGAGCCTGGCGCCAGAACTGCTCAATGGCGTGTATGGCGGCAGCAAGGCCTATGTCACCGCCTTTACCCAGTCCCTGCACAAGGAGCTGGCGGATAAGGGCATCAAGATCCAGGCGGTACTGCCAGGTGCCACCGCAACCGACTTCTGGCAGATCGGCGGTTTACCTGTCGAGCACCTTGACCCGGGCATCGTGATGTCGGCCCAGGATTTGGTGGACGGCGCCCTGCAAGATTTCGACGACCACATCCTGATCTCCATCCCCTCGATGCATGACCTGCAGTCATTCGAACGCTACGAAGCCAGCCGGCAGGCCCTGTTCAGCCAGTTGTCCAGCAATCGGCTGGCTCCGCGTTACAACGCCAATTGACCACCAGCAAAGGAAACGGATCATGAAACTCAGCGCAAACACCATTTTCATCACCGGCGGTACCTCAGGCATTGGCCGCGCTCTGGCCGAGGCATTCCATCAACGTGGCAATCAGGTGATCGTTGCGGGGCGTCGGCAGGCATTGCTGGATGAGATCGCCCAGGCCAACCCCGGCATCGATACGGTGCGCCTGGATATCAACGATCCGCAGCAGATCAAGGAAGTGGCTCAAGCAGTGATCCGCCGCCATCCCTCGCTGAATGTGATCATCAACAATGCCGGCATCATGCCGTTCGACAACCCGGCCTCTGGGGACTACGACGACGAACAGGCAGTGAGCCTGTTGCAGACCAACCTGCTCGGCCCGGTGCGCGTCAGCGCTGCCTTCGTCGAGCACCTCAAGCGCCAACCGGATGCCTATATCATCAACAACAGTTCGGTGCTGGCCTACCTGCCGCTGGCGGCCACCGCACTGTATTCGGCAACCAAGGCGGCCATCCATTCCTACTCGCTGTCGCAACGATTCAGCCTGCGTGACACCAGCGTCAAGGTGCTGGAAATCGCGCCGCCATGGGTAGACACCGACCTTGTTCACAAGAGCGGTGATGAACGTGCCATGCCACTGGGAGACTTCATCCAGGAAACCCTGGCCAAGCTCGAATCAGCGACTACGGAAGTCCTGGTGGATCGCGTCGTCCCGCTGCGAGCGAACCAGGGGGCGAACGAACACGCACTGATCCATCAGTTCAACCTGTCGCTGGTGGAAAACCCGATTCCTGTTGCCTGAACCCAAATTCCCGAATCCGTTCAAGGAACTGCCTCATGACTCGCATCAACGCTCTGTCACTCGAACAGGCACCTGCCGCTGTCCGTACCGTCCTTCAGGGCGTGGAAAAAAGCCTGGGTTTCATCCCGAATGCGTTTGCCACCCTCGCCCATTCCCCTGCTGCGCTCAATGGCTACCTGGCACTTTCGCAAGCATTGAACAAAAACAGCCTGACACCCGCCGAACGTGAGATTGCGGCGCTGGCAGCATCTGAGGTCAATGGCTGTGACTACTGCGTTGCCGCACATAGCTTCTTTGGCAACAAGGCGGGGCTTGGAGTCGATGATCTATTGGCAGCACGCGCCGGCACGCTCGATGGCGTCGCTGCACTGGCCAGGGCGGTTACGTTGAGCCGGGGCCAGGTCACCGATGCGCAGTTGGCAGCAGCACGGGAGGCAGGCCTGGATGATGCCAAGATTGTCGATGTGATCGCCCAGGTGTCTTTGCTGACGCTGACCAATTACCTCAACAACGTAGCGAAGACCGCTATCGATTTCCCTCCCCAAAGCCACTGATTACGGCTGGCCGTGCCGGGTGAAGCTGTCGGCCTGTCCAACCAGGACGACAGCTATCTGAAAGCAGGTTGTCTGCTGCAAATGCCACTCTGAAGATGCTCATCGAGAGCATGTACAAAGTGATACACGACAGGCTTTTCCAGACATATCCCGGATAAACGCTGTTGTCACCATGGCCCCTCGAATCGTGGCGGCATCCCGCGCGCCACATTCATTTCTTGGAGCCCGCCATGAATCGTCACGCCGAAATCGCCAGCTTGCACGGCTGGAGACTGTTTTCACTGCTGTCGCTGCTGGTACTGATCGTCACTTCCCTGGCCTTGTGGTCCCAGCCTCAATGGGTTGAAGCCCTGCGCAGCGCGATCCGGGCTACTGCCCGTACGTCCTTCATGTTGTTCCTCGCGACTTTCCTGGCGTCCTCGCTGGCAATCCTGGTGCCCACTGCCTTCACCCGCGGTTTATTGCGTGAGCGACGCTTCCTGGGATTGGCTTTCGCCTTTTCTCACGCCATACATGCAGTGCTGATCATTCTCTACGCAAATATCTTTCCCGAAACCTTCTGGCATGGCCGCACGGCCGCGGCGAACATTCCTGGCTCGATCGGATATCTGTTCATCATCTTGTTGACCGTCACCTCCTTCCCGGGTGCAGTGAAACTGCTCGGTGCCCGCACCTGGAAAGGCCTGCATAGCACCGGAACCTGGGTGATCGCCGGCATTTTCGTCCTGTCCCTCTACAAGCGCATACCGATGGGGTCTTGGTACCCACTGGGCTTTGCACTGATCTTCAGTGCCATTGTCTTCAAGCTCATCGCGAAACTGGCCGTACGTTTGCGCAACAACACGCGTGCCGTTACAACGCCAAGCGCTACACGGTGATTCTTCTCTCAAGCTGACAAGCTATCTGGGCCGGTACTTCCCATTGCGGTAAATGCATGGCTTCAGTGGCATAGCGCAATGCAGCGATCGGCCTGATCTGCAATTTTTCCTCCTCCAGCAGCGCCCTTTTCTTTTCTGAAGAGGGCGTTTGTCGTTGTGCTGAATAAATCCTCCATCAAGACGTCTGCTCATCCTGACAAGAGCGATCACCCTGTTCCATTGCCCTGCCGTGCAGACCGGTAGCGACTTGCTTCACCGCCCTCCATTCGTGCTCGCGCAGTGCTGCAGGAACGCAAAAAGCCCGCATACCTTCAGGGTATGCGGGCTTGGGTGACACCCGAGCGAACGGCGGATCAGATTCCCTTCCTGACCAGGTGCTCAGGGAGGAAATCAGCGAACGTTCATTCCTTGGCCTGGCTCAGCCTGCTGTACAGGTCGGAAGGGAACGGCTTGCCGTTGGCGTCGAACTGGCCCTTGCGGAACTGATAGACCTCGCCTTCGGAGAGGAAACCGTCATGGTTGGCGTCGATGGCGTCGAATTCGGCATTGGCCTTCGGCGCGACCGCCAATAATTCGGCCCGGGAAACACGGCCATCATGGTCGGTGTCGGTGCGGGCGAATGAGGCATCGCCACACTTGCCTTCACCGCATTTGCCTTCGGCCTGGGTGGTTTTCACCTGGGCGCCGCCAGCGCCGCACTTGCCCTCGCCATATTTACCCTCCCCGGCCTTTTCTGCCGAGGCGAGTTGATACCCCTGCGGCAGGGCTTCTACGGCAAAGGCTGCAGACGTCATGTTGAGACCGCCGACCAGGGCAACTGTGAGCAGGCCAAGGCGGGTCTTGTTAGGCAACTGGATACGAGACATTGTGCTTCCCCGGATTTCTATGATTGGCCTCATGGCCGAAAGCGCCAGTGAACGAGGCCCAGGGGCCGTTTCGTTCAGGCAGGCTCATTTGATCGGCGGCATGTGTCCGAGGCGTATCCCGAAACAGAGCCATTTGTAGCAAAACCCTGGAAACACGCAGGAAGATACAAAGAGATACACACCCAAATACCACCAGGAACTGGCCAGGCGGCTACGCGTACAGTGGACCCTGTTTAAAAGCGCTTGGGAATTTACGCCTTTTTTACTCGACATTTCCCCTCCGTCTCCAATACTCCCGGCATCGTCGACACAGGTTCATTCAATGCCACTTCCCGCCTTGCGCTTCATTGCCTTCATCATCGGAGTATTCCTGATCACCTTGGCTGTCGGCATGGTGATTCCCATGGCGACGCTGCTGGTCTACGAGCGCAGCGACGATCTGAGCGCCTTCGTCTGGTCTAGCCTGATCGCGCTTTGCGCCGGCCTGCTGCTGGTCGCTCGGGGCATACCCGACGCGCCGCAACTGCGCGCCAGGGACATGTATCTGCTGACCACCGCCAGTTGGGTCGTCGTTTGCGCATTCGCGGCCCTGCCGATGGTGTTCATCCGGCATATCAGCTACACGGACGCATTCTTCGAGACCATGTCGGGAATCACTACGACCGGCTCGACGGTCTTGACCGGCCTGGACACGGCGTCGCCTGGGTTGTTGATCTGGCGGTCCCTGCTGCATTGGCTCGGAGGTATCGGCTGATTGGTCGGACAAGGTCACGCCACGCTCGCACGTAGCTGCAAAGATGATTCTTGTGATCTATCTCGGCTTGACGGCTGCAGGAGCGCTGGCACTGTGGGTTGCAGGCATGACCCCGTTCGAGGCCGTCAATCATGCGATGTCGCTGATTTCCACGGGCGGCTTCTCGACGTCCGATTCTTCACTGGGCCATTGGACGCAACCTGCGGTGCACTGGCTGGCAGTCGTCATCATGGTCCTCGGCAGTCTGCCGTTTACGTTGTACGTGGCTACGCTGCGCGGGCATCGCGCTGCCTTGTTCACCGATCACCAGGTTCGGGGTTTCCTTGGTTTTCTGCTCTTCGTATGGGTCACGGTGGGCACTTGGCTGTGCTGGCACAGCGACCTGTCCTGGTGGGACGCCTTTCGTATCGTTGCGGTGAACGTCACCTCGGTGGTCACCACTACGGGCATCGCGGTTGGGGACTACACACTCTGGGGTAGCTTTTCGGTCCTGTTGTTCTTCTACCTGACGTTCGTCGGTGGCTGTTCCGGCTCCACGGCTGGCGGCCTGAAGATCTTCCGTTTCCAGGTGGCTGGCGCGCTGCTGGTCAGCAGCCTGAAGCAATTGACCCACCCTCGGGCGGTGATTTCGAAGAAATACAATGGGCATCCCATCGATGGAGAAATCGTTCGCTCATTACTGACGTTCTCCTTCTTTTTCTCCATCACCATCGCGGTCATCGCACTGGGCCTTGCCTTGATCGGGCTCGACTGGACCACTGCACTGACCGGTGCGGCCACCGCTGTATGCAACGTCGGCCCAGGGCTTGGCACTATCATCGGCCCTGTAGGCAACTTCGCTTCACTGCCAGACGCTGCCAAATGGCTGTTGACGGTGGGCATGTTGCTCGGGCGGCTCGAGATTCTCACCGTACTGGTCCTGGTCTCCCCTGCTTTCTGGCGATTCTAGATGCAGAGAGCGCCGAGCAGGTCGACGTGACCATTACGGCATGGTTGGGCACCACCCGCGTTATGTCGTAAAGTAGCCGGTTGCCGAAAGAACCGTCATGGCCATAGCCATGGAGGGCTTTCATCCTTTACAAGTAAATGTGGTGAAGATGAACAAGCCTTTCATTTCGCTGTGCCCTGAAATTACTCGGGCACACGCGTTGATGCTGATGGATTGGTTGCAAGATGAGCGTGTCACCTGCTATCTGAGCGATTCGCGTCATGTCTCCCGCTCCATCGAGCAAGCCATCGATCGGACTCAATTGCCGATCCTGACCCATCTGTTCAACCGCGGCGGCCGATTCTTCATAGCCTATGACCGGCATGACGCGCCGGTGGGATTTGTCCGTCTCGTCAAGACCGGCTCAAATTGCGAGATCGTCCTGGCCATCGGAGACCGCAATAAATGGGGCCGACGTCTTGGTGCCCGCACGATCCGCGAAGGCATGAAGCTGGCCTTCTTTGACATGCGGGCCGCGAAACTGATCGCTAAGGTCCACCCTGACAACACCCGTTCGCTGAAAGCCTTCCTGCGCAGCGGCTTCGTGCTTGAAAGCGAAACGCCGACATTGAAGTCGTTTTCCATGACACTGGGGCGCTATCGCCAGCTATTGCGCGAAGGTGTCGTTAGCGACTCCTCTGGGATCTACATCACTGAAATCGACAAGGCCAGGCTCGAGCGTCTGCTTGCGCTTGAACAAGGCCCGGCCGTTGTCGAACTCGAACATGAGCTTGAGCGAGCCATTGTAGTCAAGCCGCAGAAGGTGGCGAGTACGGTTGTGACGATGAATTCCAGGGTCTTGCTGCAGCTGGACGATGAAGAGATCGAAGTGGCCTTGGTCTACCCTGAGGAAGCGGACAGCAATGCGGGGAAGCACTCCGTGTGTTCCGACATCGGTGCCGCCATTCTCGGCTACCAGGAGGGAGATACCATCGACTGGCGAATTTCTGAACGCAACTGCCGGATCGAGATCAGGAAAGTGCTTTACCAACCGGAGACTGCGGGACATTTTCATCTGTAGCCGCACGCCATTTGCAGTGCGATACATAATGCGCCTTGCTCGACACATCCTGGATGAACACCACTGACACAATGGCTCCACCGGGCGTCGGCATCCCGCCCGCCGCGCCCCCTCCAGAAGCTGCCATGACCCGTACCGCTGACACTCCCAACCTGCTTGCACGGGTACAGAGCCAACCACTGCGGCTTGAGCAATGGACGTGCTGCTCGGGCGGGTGATGCTGGTCTTGTCTTTCCTGCTTTCTAGCGATTCCAGGCCCGGTGCGATCGATTCAAAGCCCGAGCTCACTCAACCCAGGGTGGTCATCCGGCCGCCGCCCCAACGGCCAATGGTACTTGCGCTCACTTTCGCTAATCGGCAGGTCGTTGATACTCGAAAACCGCCGCTGCATGAGCCCGTTGGCGGCGAACTCCCAGTTTTCGTTGCCGTACGAGCGGAACCAGTTACCCGAATCGTCGTGCCATTCGTACGCATACCGTACCGCGATACGGTTATCGGCAAACGCCCACAGCTCCTTGATCAACCGGTAGTCCAGTTCCTTGTGCCATTTACGTTCCAGAAACGCCTGCACCTGGGCGCGGCCCTCGATGAACTCGCTGCGGTTACGCCAATGGGTATCTTCCGTATACGCCAGCGCCACTTTGGCTGGGTCCCGTGAGTTCCAACCGTCTTCGGCTCCCCGGACTTTCTGGATGGCCGTTTCCAAGGTGAATGGCGGCAAGGGTGGGCGTGATGCTTCGGTCATCTCGGTGTCCTCTGTAAATGATCTGGCGCATTAAGCTATAGCTCAACCAAGCCGACTTGGTGCGGCCGCTATATTCCTAACCTGCCGATACATATCAATTCAACTAAGCGATCAGGTTATAAGGTAGACCAATTCATTCTTTCCTCTCCCTCTCGCGTCCCTGCCAGAATCCATCTCGCCAGCGGTCTACCGCCGCCGCTCTACAACGGGCCTTTCCTCCCCGCAAACCCTGCCCTCGCCCATCCCCAGGAGCTGCATATTCATGAAGAAACTCACTGCCCTCACCGCCCTTACCCTGGCTGTCCTTTCCGGCGTGGCCCATGCCGATCGCCTGGCGGATATCAAGCAAGCCGGCGTGCTGCGTGTCGCGGCCTTCGACAGCAACCCGCCGTTCGGCTTCGTCGACGCCAAGAGCAAGCAGATCGAAGGCCTCGACGTGGACTACGCCAAGGCTCTGGCCGACAAGCTGGGCGTCAAGCTGCAGGTGGACTTCAGCATCCCCTATTTCGCTTCCGGGCAGCAGTTCATCGTCAAGAAAGGCAGCCTGAAAACCCCTGACGACCTGAACAAATGGCGTGTCGGCGTCGACAAGGGCACGGTCAACGAAGGGGTATTGCGAGACAAGTTCCCGGGCGCCAAGGTCATCGCCTACGACGACACGCCCTTTGCCTTCACGGCCCTGCGCAATGGCCAGGTCCAGGCCATCACCCAGGATGGCCCGAAGCTGATCGGGCTGTTGGCCAACGTGCCGGACAAGGACAAGTACGAGGTGCCACCATTTACCGTTTCCAACGACCTGATCGGGCTCGGCATTCCCAAGGGCGAGGCCGCCCTTGCCGACTTCGTCAACCAGAGCCTGCGGGACCTGGAGGCCGATGGCCAAGCGCAAAAGATCTACGACACCTGGTTCGGCCCAAATACCAAGACGCCGCTGGCGCGCCTGTACAAGATCGGCGACAAGAGCTGATCGCGCTGCGCCAACCGCGCGCCTCACGCCCGTAGGGCGCGCGACTCGTTTCGTTCGCTGGAACCCCCTCGATGTTCGGTGACCTCCTCGCCCCGCGTTACCTGCAGCTGCTGCTCGACGGTTTCTTGATGAGCCTAGGCCTTGCCCTGCTCAGTTGCCTGCTCGCCACGCTGATCGGCGCACCATTGGCCATCGCCCGCCTTGCGCACAGGCGCTGGTGTGCCTGGCCGGCGCGTGCCTATCTGGCCGCCTTTCGCAATACCCCTTTGCTGGTGCAGTTGTTCTTCTGGTACTTCGGCGTGCCGGCGCTGTTATCGGAAGATCTTGTTGTCTGGCTCAACATCCCGCATCAATGGCTTGGGTTGCCGTGGCCTTCGTTCGAATTCCTCGCCGCGGCCTGGGGGTTGACGCTCTATACCGCGGCCTTCGTTGCCGAGGAAATACGCGCCGGCATTGCCTCGGTACGCCCGCAACAGCGTGCCGCGGGCCTGGCGCTGGGGCTGCGGCCAGCCCAGGTGTGGTGGGTGGTGGTATTGCCCCAGGCGCTGCGTACCGCGCTGGCGCCGCTGCTCGGCCAGTACATGAACGCGCTGAAGAATTCCTCCCTGGCCATGGCCATTGGCCTTGCCGAATTGTCTTATGCCTCGCGCCAGGTAGAGACCGAGACCTTCAAGACCTTCCAGGCCTTCGGCGTCGCCACCCTCCTCTACATCGGTGCAATCGCGCTCATCGAAGCCCTCGGCCAGGCCCTGCAGAACAGCCGCCGTTACCGCCAGGGAGGTGCGTGAGGCATGGACTTCTCGGTGATTGTCGACAACCTGCAGTACCTGTTGGTAGGCGCCTACCCCGACGGCCCGCTCGGTGGCGCCGCGCTGACCCTATTGCTGGCACTGCTCTCAGGCCTGGCCTCGGCTGTGCTGGGCCTGGGGCTGGGCATCGCCCTGGCAGTGCTGCGCGGCTGGCCGCGGTGGGTACTGGTGACGGTGCTGGGTTTCTTCCGCGCCATCCCGGTGCTGATGCTGATCTTCTGGAGCTACTTCCTGTTGCCGATCGTCTTCAAGGTCGACGTGCCGGCACTGGCCACGGTGGTCTGTGCGCTGTCATTGATCGGCGGCGCTTACCTTGCGCATTCGGTGTATGCCGGCATCCACAGCCTGCCCGCCGGCCAATGGGCGGCGGCGAAAGCCTTGGGCCTGCGACCCGCGCAGGTGCTGCGGCTCGTCATACTGCCCCAGGCGTTGCCGATCATGCTGCCGTCGTTTCTCAACCAATGGATCTCGCTGATCAAGGACACCTCGCTGGCCTATGTGATCGGGGTAGGTAAGCTGTCGTTCGTGGCGACCCAGGTAAGCAATCGGGTGATGGTGCATCCCACGGAGATCTTCCTCTTCGTCGCCCTGCTCTACTTCTTGTTGTGCTCCACGCTCGACCTGCTGGCTGGATTGTTGGCCCGACGACATTCTTCAAGACAGTTATCTCATTAAACACATAGCAGGCAGTTCTATATGTCCACACCGCGGATCCCTGTTCTGCTGAGCGTAAATATTCAACGAAACCAAAAGGTTTTGGCGCGGCACGGGCGTTGTGCGTGATCTCTCCTGGCAATAAAAAAATGTCTGAAAAGGCATGAAAAAAATAACGCGCCCCGCCACTTGGCCTTCGCCCTCGCTCGCCTTTTTTGAACGCGTTGACCCCTCCAAGAAAGTGACTAGCCTAGAAACACACCACGCGCTTGCTCATGGGGTGAGCGCAGCTGCAAAGAGGCAGGGACGCTCTTATGGACACCTATCAATATGATTATTCCTATGCGTTGACCCAGGACAAAGTCAACGACATCATGCGCAACAACTTGGCATCGGTATCGATGCCCCTCGCCTATACCGACCACGACCCCATGACCGGTGCGATCACCATGCTCGATGTCCATCTGGATGTCTGGAGCATGGCCGATGGTGGCCAAAACGGCCTGATGAAGCTCAATGTGCCCATCAAGGATGGCAGCCTGAGCATCTCGAACCTCCCCGGCGTCAATGGTGAGTGGAATATGGCTGGGGTCAGTTTGTTGCTGGAAATCACGCTAGGCTGGATGGGCTCCGGCAGCCAGCAAACACTCAGCGGCGAAGGGGCAGCGACCCAACTGGTGTTTTCCCCGAGCCAAGGCGCAACGCCTGATGATCCCGGTTATGTCGCGATTCTCACGGTCACCGACCCTTCCGGCCTGCTGACGAGTGCTGCCATCGGCATGCTCAAGCAGATCATCCAGGCGGCGTTCTACGAAAACCGGGGCAACCTGCAGTATGTGTTCGCCGGGGTCGTCCCGGTACCGGCAGGGGCGTCGAGCTGGCTGCGCCCGTACAAGTGGCAGTATTACATTGCATCGGGTGACATCGAGGCGCTGTGCTTCTTGTCCATGCTGGACGATACGCCCTTCCCATCAACTCCCGCATTCGATTCGACGGCATTGGTTCCAGGAGCCAATGCCGTCGCGCTCATTTCGCAGGCGGCGTTCTTCAAGTACACATTGCTACCGGGCGTCCAAGCAACGTTCCCGGGTGGAGCGTTCTCCGTCAGCCAAGCGAACCAACACTCGCTGATTGCCAATAATGGCCCGTTCACCGTGGTGGTGGGCGGCGACTCGATCAACACCACCCATTTTTCCCTTTGGCCTTCAGATGCAGGCGACGGTTTGCAGACCTCTTCGGCAGGTGGCGGTCCCCTCACCTTCCTGTTCGGCCTCGCCGATCTGCCTGACGCGTCCTACAGCTGGACCACCCAGACGGTCAATCCGCTGTCGCTGGACGTCTCCACTGGCGTCATGACCTTCAAACAGGATCCGAACCCGAAGACCACCCACGACCAGGACATCCCATGGTACGACTACATCATTCTGGTGGGGCTGGGCCTGACACTGGTCGGCCTGATCGCTGACATCACCGATGCCGTCAATGACTTCGGCGACCAAGTCAACGACATCGGCATGTCCAACATCAACGCAACCCTGCAGGCCACCCTCGGCAATCATGCGGTGAATGTCACCGACCTTCTGGATTGGCAGGCAAACGGCCAGTCGTTCACGTTGACCGACGGCGGACTCGACGGCGCCCTCTACGTGCGTGGAAATCTTTCTTGAGCGTTCCAGGTGCCCGGTACGGGTTCCATGCCGGGAAATTGATCCATCCAGGAGGAAACAGCCAATGGCCGTCACGACCGACAACACCGCGATCGCCCCGGTACCCGTAGCGCAAGTCGACACCCACCCAACGGCCGATACCTATGATTGGGATACCGTGGTGGCCTTGCATTTCGATACCACCAATACCGCCCTTACCGACAACTGGAGCAGTGTCGATGATCGGGCCAAAACCCTTTCCCAGGCCGCCAGCGACGACCCTACCTACCAGATCCAGGCCAGCCTGGGCGCCTGGCAATTGACCACCGGTGGCGATGGCAAAAACATCAATATGAGCGTGCCGATCGTCAGTGGTGTCTACCAAGCGGGCACCAACAGCTATCCGCTCGACGGGCTGGGCATGAGCGCTGTCATCCAGATCAACATGGACTGGATTCCCGATCCGGGCCAGCTGTCCTTCGTGATCAACAGCGGTGTAAGCGCCATCGTCACCGACCTTGACAACAACATCATCGATGCGGCGCTGATCAGCGAGTTCGAAGCCAACGGTGTCACCATCACCAGCGAGTCACCGCTGTCGCCGGTCAAGCCGTCGGCCGCCTGGTTGATCGCCGCAGCCGACAATACCTTCTATTACCTATTCCTCAGCCAAGACAAGGACCAGAACCAGTTCCTGTCCGTTTACCAATACACCGAAGCCTTCAAAAGCCAGCTCTGCGCCCTCAGCGAGGAGGCCGGGGGTACGCCAGCCGTCGTGGTCATCACTGTGCTGAACCCTCCGAACGCCGGCACCATCGGTAATGCGGTGCTTCCGGATCTTCTGAGCGAATGGTTCAACAGCAACATCGCCTACTTCAACTTCGTGTTCTCGGTCATCGACCTGACCCCCCAGCTTGCGCAATCGCCCAATTACACCTGGATCGACCCGACCGCCACCAGCTATGCAGTGATCGACCAGCAGACCATGGAGAGCTCGGTGATGGGGGTGATGACCATGGTGCAAAACAATGCGCCCGGCACCAATCACCAGGTTTCGCCCAACGCCATTCCCTCCGGCAGCGATGCTAACGGTGCTGACGTGGGGCTGTTGATCAGTGGCCCGAACTTCATGAAGAACATGATGCTCGGAGGCGCCAAGCACCTGTTCGACGATGCCAGCGACGAGGACTTCTCGATCTTCAACGATGGTTTGTCGATCAAGAACGTCAACGACTTGGTCTACGGCTACTTCAAGATGGAAGACGACCCCGACGCCACCACGCCGGACAACGGCTACTCTGCCCAGTTGGACGAGGGTACGCTGCCTCAGGGGCTGGTCGATGCCTTCAAGCAATACAATGGCAACGGCGGCTACTTCTACAACCCTGACCTGCGCGGCGATACCGTCAGGGTCAATGTCAAGGGCAGCCAGTGGTTTCTCAGCGGCAGCGGCGGCGAGTACATCGTCGATCTCGAGAACGGCCAGCTCGAGTTCTACACAGCCACCCAGGTCAGCATTCCTGCGGGGCAGTTCGAGATGAACCTGGAGCACAGTTTCCTCGAAATCAAGTTCATCGACCTGACCTACGCCCAGAGCTGGCAGTACGACGTGCACATCAACTACACCGAGCAAGTCAACCTTGGCCTGAAGACAGTCACTACCTCGACGGGGCCGACGAAGCAGATCTTCAACTTCACCCAGTCAGCTCGCGACATGACCATCAATGTCACCAAGACCCAAGCGGAGATCACCTTCGAGATCGTGTTGGGTGCCGTCACGGCCACGCTAGCGCTGGTAGCCGTGTTGGGCCCGATCGTCGATGGCCTGGCCGGCGCAGCGGAGGTCACGGTCGAAGGCGTGGACGAAGGCAGCGCCCTGCTCAATGAATCTTCCTTCGTTGATGAGCTCAGCGGTAGTGAGGAAGCGGACGCGCAGAACCTTGCCAATGAACAGGATGCCTTGAGCGTGAGCGCCAACCAGACCGGTGGGCGGATGACGAGCATCAAGAACGCTTTCAACTCCACCCGCTGGAAAGTGTTTGGCGGAATCACCGGTGCCATCGCCGCCGCCTCAGGGGTGGAGATCGCCGTCTCCGCCATCCTGGCGTCGGTGTACAACAACGAATGGGAGAATGTGCCTGGCTTCGATGCCTTCGCCAATGACGCCATCGAGCCGTACACCTTCCCCGGCGTCAACGGCTATGACCTCACCTCGGCGTGGCTCGCAGACTCGCTTCAAATCGGCCTGAAAACCAAATGACCGCAACGGCGTACGGAACAAGGAGACGCGATATGGCGAGCAACACAGGGGTCTACACCTACAACTGGGATACCGCCTTCGCCATCCCTGTTCCAGACGTCAACAAATCCATCGTCGACCAGCAGTCGTCTCCGCCGGCGTTTTCCCTCACGGCGCCGGATGCGTACACAGTCTCGGCCCATTTCGGCGACTGGCAGATCTGCATGGGAGGGGATGGCAAGAATGTACGTTTTGCCATCCCCATGACCGAAGTCGTGGTGGACTACAGCAACGGCCAGCGCGTGGCCTGCGAAACGGGCGCGGCGGTCATTGAAATCAACCTGCACTACATTCCCCATGATGTATCGGGTGATGTCCCGTCCAACCCTGTCGCGCTGGTCGCGAAAACCACCTCGGATGACCCATCGACTCCCGTGGCCGCCCTGGTCGGGCAAGTAACGCTGTCTCCTGACCCCGGGACCGTCACCAGTGCAGTGTTCGGGCAGGCGTTGCTGGAATGGATCAACGAAAACCTGGAGGCATTCAGCCATATCTTCTCGGTCGTCGATCTCAACCGCATGATCGACCAACAACAGTGGGGCTTCGTGACCCCCAACTACACAAGCTACGCCTACCTCGATGGCGCCACGCTGGCAGACAGCGTCCTGGGTGTACTCACCATGACCGGCGATCGTAGCGGTGAAGCCCTGAGCGACCAGATATCGCCCTCGGCGATACCCGCGGGAAGCGAAGCCGGGTTCCTGGTCTCCCAGGAACGAACGCTCTATGACCTGATACGCCCGGCGATCATGGTCGCCTACCCCGGGCTGACCGATGACAACTTCCTGATGAGCGACGACAAGACCCGTCTCTACCTGGTGCAGGGGGTATCCGTCGACATGCCGCCGGTGCAGCAAGGCAGCTCGACCTACTACCCTAAGCTCACCGCACTTACCGTGGAAACCGACGGCGAGACATTCACCGTCACCAGTACCACCACGACCTACATCACCTTTGGCATCACCTCGCAGACGACCGCCACCAACTGGTACACCTTGAACCTCGGGACGTCGAACAACGGCCAAACCATCACCTTCATCCAGACGCAGCCGACGGATCAGCAATACACCGTCCACCAGGACCCCGGCGTGGTCATCACCGAAGTCATCCTGTCGATCATCATCGGCCTGGTTTCCGTGATCTGCGCCCCTCTCACCGACGGAGCCTCGATCGTCGTAGGCGGCTTGGTGATCGGCCTGTTGTTGGGGGCCTCGCAGATCGCCACAGGCGCCATCGAGTCGGTCAACAAGGACACCTCGCCCGCCGTCGACCTGCTCATGGTCAATGCCGTCGACCCGATCAAATGGACGGGCAGTTCGTCGTTCACGCTGGACTACGTGCACCCGAACATTTCACTGCAACTGGGCGGTGATCCGCTGTTCGTCTAGGCCTTCAGGCACAGAGACAGCGTACCCTGCCCCGACGGAGCAACAGGAGCCATGCCATGGCGAGCCAGTCGACCCACTTCGTGAAGTACCGCTTGAAAGACAGTGCCCAGGGCGAACATTACCTGACCTTCTCTTCCCGGGCGCCCAGGGTTCCGGTGGACGGAAAGGATCATGCGCTCGTTCGCAAGGTCGCTGAAACCGACCAACAGGCGGCTGATGCGATCACGTGGCTGATCCAGGAAATGACCGCCAATGAGCAGCGCTTCTTTGCCTGGCTGGGAGGCGATGCTTCGCGTATGGAGCATTTCATGCAAGACCCGATCGGCGCATTGAAACAGGCCATTCCTGAGCTACCAGAGGCCTTCTATGCGCAACTTGCCGCCTTGCCGAAGCTGTACGCACGCCGTCGGTAGCGACGCTGCTGCTCATCCTTCGGCAACTTCGAGCAACCCGATGTCACGAGAACGGCCCTTGAGTTGGGTCACGGGTGGACGTCTGCGTTATCTATACGTTTCGTCAGGAATGGGGATGTAGCCCCCAGGTATATATGCGCGGGCATGGGGCGAATGCGGGTGCCTGAGTACGGAAGTTTGAAACGGCGCAGGCCCTTTTCAGTTAAAAGCTCATTGAAATCGTTACGGGCATCTATGACCTTTTAACGAATTAGAAATGGGCTGGCCACCCTTCGTTTTCGGGCAAGCATCGAGCGCCGCCCGCGCGGCGCACCGTGCAAACAGGGGTGCCTTATTGCGCCAGAAAACACAACGACGTATTCTCGCGCAACTTCCTAATTATCGACGGAAGTTGCGCCGCTATATGGCCATTACTTGCATAAAGCCATCACATGAATTTGAACATTCCCACCACCGAAGATATATGCAAGTGGTTGCTGGATGCTGGCGCACTTCAAGCCACGGATATCCAGCGTGCCGCCCGCTTGGGCGTGGCACAAGGCATTGGCGAGGATGAAAAGTTGCGCACGCTGTTACGCCTGGGAGCGGTAAAAGAGCAGCAAATGGCCACTGCCTATGCGCAATTGCTCGGTGCTCCAAGGCTGGCGAACGAAACGGTCCAGGCCAACCCCACCGCACCCGAGCGCTTTGCCCGCCACTATGGCGTCATCGCCTTGAGCGAGGATGCGACACGGCTGCGGGTGGCTGCTGCGGTACCGCTCAGCGGCTACGCCATCGCAGCCTTTGGCTACCAGGCCGATAAGCCGGTCGAGGTGGTGATCGCCACTGCCGGCGAAGTCTCCCGGCTGATCGGGCAAGCTTATGGGGACGGCCATTCGAGCGGCGTGGCGTCGATCGAGACGGTGGCCGACGACGGCCTCGCCGACAACGACCTGGAACAACTCAAGGACATGGCCTCCGAAGCACCAGTCATCCGCCTGGTCAACCTGATGCTGCAGCGCGCCGTGGAACAGCGGGCATCGGATGTCCATGTCGAGCCGTTCGAGCAGCAGTTGAAGGTGCGCTACCGGGTCGACGGCCTGCTGGTCGAAGGCGAGGCGCCGCCCAGCGGCTACGCAGCAGCGGTCATCTCACGGTTGAAGATCATGGCCCGTCTGGACATCGCCGAACGCCGCCTGCCCCAGGATGGGCGCATCATGCTGCGCATCCACGGGCGCGAACTGGACCTGCGCGTCTCCACCGTGCCGACCAGTTTCGGCGAGTCGGTGGTGATGCGCCTGCTAGACCGGCAAAGCGTGCGCTTCGACTTCGCAAGCCTGGGCATCGGCCACCCGACCCTAGAAGCCATCGAGCACCTGCTAGCGCGCCCCCACGGTATCTTTCTGGTCACCGGGCCGACCGGCTCCGGCAAGACGACCACGCTCTATACCGCGCTGTCGGGCCTCAATACTGCCGAACGCAAGATCATCACGGTCGAGGACCCGGTCGAATACCAGTTGCCGGGCATCAACCAGATCCAGGTCAAGCCCGCGATCGGCCTGGACTTCGCCAGCGCACTGCGCTCGATCGTCCGCCAGGACCCCGACGTCATCATGGTCGGCGAAATGCGCGACCTGGAAACCTGCCGTATCGCCATCCAGTCTTCCTTGACCGGGCACTTGGTGCTGTCGTCGCTGCACACCAACAGCGCCGCGGCGACCATCACCCGCCTGCTGGACATGGGTGTGGAGGGCTACCTGCTGGCCTCGACCCTGCAGGGTATCTTGGCCCAGCGCCTGGTCCGGCGGCTGGACCCTGCAACCCGTATCGCCTTCGAGGCACCCGCCGAGCTCATCGAACGCTACGACCTGGCGCGCCATACCCAGCAGCGGCCGATCCTGCTCTATCGGGCGGACGAACAAGCCACTGGGGGTGGCTACCATGGCCGCATCGCGATCACCGAATTGCTGGTCCTGGATGACGAATTGCGCGCATTGCTGATGCGCCGCTGCGACGCCACCAGCCTGGAGGCGGCTGCCCGCGGCAAAGGCCTGGTGACACTCCATGAAGACGGCCTGCGCCAGGCTCTGGCCGGCATTACCTCGCTCGAAGAAGTGCTGCGCGTCACGGGAGACGACTGAGGTGCCGGTATTTTCCTACCGCGCACTGGATGCAGAGCGCCGCGAGCAACAAGGCGAACTGCAGGCCAGCGACCGCAACGACGCAGCCCGCCAGTTGCAACGGCGTGGCCTGCTGGTGCTGAGCCTGAAGCCAGGCAGCCATCTGCGGCGTGGCACACGCCAGCGCAATGTGTTGCGTGCTGCGGAACTCGCCACGTTGACCCAGCAGCTCGCCACGCTGATCACTGCCGGGCAACCGCTGGACAAGGCCCTGGCCACGCTGCTCAAGCATGTGCGCAAGCCTGCTGCCCAGTCGGTGCTGGGACAGGTGCGTGACCAAGTCAAGGCCGGGCATTCGTTGTCCCAGGCACTCGAGGCACACCCGGCGACGTTCTCGCCGTTCTATACCAGCCTGGTGCGGGCCGGCGAAGCCGCAGGCGTACTCGAGGTAACCCTGACGCAATTGAGCAGCTACCTCGAGCGCAGCCACAGGTTGCGTGGCGACATCATCAATGCGCTGATCTACCCCATGTTCCTGGTGGTGGGCGTCATCGGCTCGCTGGGGCTGCTCCTGGCCTACGTGGTGCCACAGTTCGTACCGGTCTTCCAGGACCTGGGCGTGCCGCTTCCGCTGGCGACCCGCGCCATCCTGGCCCTGGGTGAGTGTGTGCATGCCTGGGGCCTCCCGGGCCTGGCCATGCTGGCCGGTGCGGCATGGCTGTGGTTGACCGCGCGGCGCAACCTGCAGCGGCGGGTTGCCCTGGACCATCGGCTCTGGCGCAGCCGCGTGTTCGGGCCGCTGGTGCAACGGCTGGAAACCGCGCGCCTGGCCTTCACCCTGGGCACCTTGCTCAACCACAGCGTGGCCTTGCTGCCGGCGCTGGTCATCAGCCGCGACATCAGCAGCAACCATGGCCTGCGTCAGCACCTTGGGCAGGCCACCGAACAGGTCAAGCAAGGCAGCAGCCTGGCCCGCGCGCTGTCCGGCGAGCCGATGCTGCCGGAGCTCGCCATCCAGATGATCGAGGTCGGCGAGCAATCCGGCAGCGTCGGCGCAATGCTGCTCAAGGTCGCCGACCTCTACGACCACGAAGCCAGGCGCACCATCGAGCGCCTGCTGGCGGCCCTGGTGCCGACCCTGACCCTGTTCATGGCGGTTGCGGTGGCGGCGATCATGCTCGCCATCATGCTGCCGCTCATGAGCCTCACCGACACGCTCTAGGAGACCATCATGCGCGCCCAGCGACGCCAAGCTACCTGCCAAGCAGGCTTCACCTTGCTCGAAATGCTCGCGGTCATCGTGCTCCTGGGCATCGTCTCGGCAATTGTCGTGCGCCAAGTCGGGGGCAATGTCGACAAAGGCAAGTACGGCGCCGGCAAGGCGCAGCTGGCCAGCCTGGCCATGAAGGTCGAAAGCTATGCCCTGGACGTGGGTGCCCCACCAAGCGATCTGGACCACCTGCTGCGCAAGCCGGCCAATGCCAGCCGCTGGGCAGGGCCCTATGCCAAGCCTTCGGACCTGCTTGACCCGTTCGGCCACCCCTTCACCTATCGCTACCCTGGCGCCCATGGCAGCTTCGACCTGATCTTCCTCGGCCAGGATGGCGCACCCGGCGGGCAAGGCCACGCCGCCGATCTGGGCAATTGGGAATAACCCCCTTCGTGGCCCAACTCCGCGAGCGCGGCTTCACCCTCTTCGAGCTGCTGCTGGTGATCGTACTGGCAGGCATTACCGCAGCGATCCTGGCCCCGAGCCTGGGCCGCGGGATGCAGGCGGCGACCGAGCGCAGCGCGTTGGCAAGCATGGTCGGCGCCTTGCGCAGCGCGCGGGTCCAAGCCATCGCCAGCGGGCAAGCCGTGGAGGTGAACTTCGACCTGGAGGCCCGCCTCGTCCAGGGGCCGGAGCGCAGGCCTATCGCGTGGCCCGCCGACTTCACGGTGCGCCTGCATACCGCCCGCGAGTTGGGCGCGGCCTTTGCGTTCTACCCCGACGGTGCCGCCAGCGGGGGCAACATCCTGGTGACCCGTGGCCAGGCGCGTTGGCGCATCGACATCAGCTGGCTGACCGGCAGCGTTACCCTGCGGGCATTGCCATGAACCGCCAACGTGGCTTCACCTTGCTGGAAATGCTCGCGGCCATTGCCGTACTGACGATGGCGACCGTAATTTTGCTGGGCGCTTTCGCCCAGGGCAGCCGCTCGTTGCAGCAGGCCGAGCGATCCGACCGGCACACAGCCGCTGCGCGTTCGTTAATGGACGACTTCGACCTTGGCGAGCTTGCGCCCGGCCAGCGTCGCGGCACCTGGCAAGGCCTGGACTGGGTACTGGAGGTATCCGCCGAACCTGCAGGCCCAGGCACGGTCGAGCTGTACCGGCTAGCGTTGTCGATCAGCGACGGGCAGCGCACCACCCGCTACAGCACGCTGCGTGCCCGCAACGGGCAGGCCCGGCCATGAGGCGGGAGACGGGTTTCACCCTGCTGGAAACGCTCATGGTCGTGAGCCTGGTGGGGTTGTTGATGGGGTTGGTGGCGTCGGCACTGATGCTGGCCAATCGCTCGCTGGCCAATGCCGAACACTTGGCCGCCCAACTGGATGAACAACGCGCCACTCAGCGCCTGCTGCGCCGGGCCCTCGGCCAGGTGCTCGCGCTGAGTGCGCAAACCGACGATGGCAGGCATACCGCAACATTCGAAGGCCGTGGTGACCATGTGGTTTTCTACGCCCCCGTACCCAGCTCGGTGGGCGGCGGCTTGTACCGCCAGCGCTTGCAACTGCGCGAGGGGCGCCTGCAACTGCAGTTGGCTAGGCTGGACGGGCAGCGACTGGAGTCCTGGAGCGAACCCCTCCCCTTGCTAGGCGGGATCAAGGCATTGAAGCTGCGCTACAGCGGCGATTCCCCCTTGGGCAAGGCCACCGGCTGGATGAGGGACTGGCCCTGGCCCCAGCGCCTTCCCCGTGCGGTGCGCGTCGATGTGCTGCTTGCCGACGGCAAGACCTGGCCCACCCTTCACGTCAACCTGCTGCTGGACCATTCCGGCGACGGTGGCCGGCCATGACGCGTCAACGGGGGGCGGCCTTGTTGCTCGTGCTGTGGGTGGTCGGGTTGCTCGACGTACTGCTGGCCGGGCTGGCGACGGCCGTGCAACTGCAGCAGCGTCTGGCGCACCTGCAGAGCGACCAGGCCCAGGCGGCCTTTGCCGCGCAGGCAGGCGTCGAACTGGCGGTGGCCAATACTCTGCGCAACGACAAGGCGCGCTGGTTGCCTGACGGCCAGCCGCATGCGCTGCACTTCGCCGGTAGCACGCTGCGTATCAGCCTCGCCAGCGAGCGCGGCAAGCTCGACCTCAACGCCTGCTCATCCATGAGCCTGGCGAAGCTATTGCGTGCCAGCGGCGCCACTGCCCAGACCGCAACGACCATCACCCAGGCCTTGCTGGCAAGGCGTAACGAGGTCCCTCTGCGAATGCCCGAAGAATTTCGCCCGCTCCCCGGCATGACCCAGGCGGTCTATGACCGCGCATTGCCGTTCATCACCGTCTGGGCGGGTACCCCGTTGCCTGCCGCGGGGCTCGCAGCGCCACGGCTGGCCGGGTTGCTCGGCCTGCCCAGCCCACGTGGCTCCGCTCCGGCCCCGGGCCCGGTATTGACCGTCACCAGCGAGCCGCGCCTGGCCAGTGGCTTCACCTCCCGCCTGCAGGTGACGCTGGTCCTTCGGCCCGCCTATGTCGGCAACAAACCCTACCGAGTCCTCAGGTGGCAGGAATGAAGCGGATGATGAGGCACCTTGCCGCCCGGCGACACGCTTGGCAGGCCGGTTGGCTGAGCAGCAGCGTGCACCGCTGGGTCGGCGCCTGGGTCGCCGAACTGGGCGAGATGCTACCGCCCGCACTGGCAGCGCAAGTCGGCAAGCGCAACGTCGGCCAGGTGGTCACCTGGCCGTTGCCCGCCGATTGCCAGCCAGGGCGCCCGACTGTATTGCTGCTCGCCCCCGCCCAGGTCATGGCGCAACGCATCAGCCTGCCCTTGGCGGCGATACGCAACCTGCACGAAGTCCTTACCTATGAGATCGACAAGTACACCCCCTATACCGCGGACCAGGTGCATTTCATCGCGCGCATCGTGCAGCGGCATGCCGCGGGCGCCGATGTGCAGTTGGTCGCTATTGCACGTACGGCCCTGCAGGCGATGGTCGACACCTGCCGCCAGCAAGGCCTGCACCTGCTGGCGGTGGACGCCCAAGGCGCCGATGGCGAGCGCTTGCATATCGACCTGCTGCCGCCCGGCATGCGCCGAGTACTGACCCGCCCTGCCCGGCTCGACCGATGGCTGTGGGTCGGCTGCTGTGCTGCCACCCTGGTGCTGGCAGCCGCTTACTTGGAGCGCCGGCAGGCCCAGGTCGAAGCCATGCAGCAGGAAGTGGCCCAGCAGCGCAAAGCCGTGCAGCACTTGCTGGAGCTGCGCAACACGCTGGATACGACGCTGGACGCATCGTCCTACCTGGCCCGCCTGAAGGCGCAGCGGCCCTCCCTGAGCTGGATGCTGGCAGACCTTACCGCGTGCCTGGGCAGGGACACTTGGTTAGAGCACCTAGAGGTGCACGACGACGGCCACGTGATGTTTACCGGCCAGAGCCCCCAGGCCAGTGCCCTGCCCACCCAGCTCAAGGGCTGCCAAACCCTCGTGGATGCCCGGTTCCAGGGCGCGATCCTGGTCGACCAGGCCAGCGACCGAGACCATTTCACCATCCGCGCCCAACTCAAGCAGGAGCCCCGTGATGCGTCCGCTAAGCCGTAGAGAACGCAAGGTCGCTGCATTGGGCCTGCTGGCCGGCTTGATCGGAGCCGGCTGGTACCTGGGAGTCGAGCGCCTCTGGTTGGCCCCCCTGCGCGCCCTGGACGAGCAAACCCAGGCGTTGCAGGAGCAACAGCGCCGCTATGCCAGCCTGATGCTGCAACAAACTGCGCTGCAGGCCCAGTTCAAGCGTGCCCAGGATGATCCTGGCAGGCGCGAAAGCCTGCTGCCCGGCGACGACCCGAACACTGTGACGGCGAACTTGATGCAGCGGGTAGCCGACCAGGTCGAGCGGCTGTCTCGCCATGGCGTGGGCTGCGAAGTGACCCAGAGCATGCCGATGCCTGCCAGCGAACAAGGCGCAGCACCCGCCGCGCCCTATCGCCAGGTGAAGGTGAGCTTGACGCTGGCCTGCGCCATCGAGCCCTTGGCGCTGCTGATGCATGCGCTGGAGTACAACCAGCCCAGCCTGTTCATCGACCAGTTGAGCATCCGCCGCAGCGCTTCGGCACCGGCCCAGGGCGGCGCCGGCCGCCTGGAGGTGCACCTGCTGATCCATGGCTACATGCATCGGGCCGGCTCTGCTGGGGCTTCCTCATGAAGCAGCGCCGCTTCACGCTGGTACTGTTGGTGGCGAACCTGGCGCTGCTGGTGGCCATCGCCTGGGCGCTCGGCGCACCGATCGTGCCCCAGTGGCTAGCCGCAGACCCTGCTCCCGATCCCAAGGCCCCCGCACAGCCTACGCCCTCGCCCCGGCTGTCGCAGGCGCTGCTTGCCGAAACCTGGGCTCACCCACTGTTCGCCCCGGCCCGCCAGCCCGACCCGTCCTTGCCCGGGGAGCAGGTGCCGGCGCTCGCCGGCTTGACCTTGAGCGGCGTGGTCCTGAGCACCGATGCCAAGCTGGCCTACCTGCGCGACGGCAACGAGCCGGCGCACAAGGTCGAACTAGGCGCGACCCTGGGCAGTGGCTGGACCCTCAGCCACCTCACCGCGACCACCGCCACCTTCACCCGCAATGCCCAGACCTACACGCTCAGCCTGCCCCTGCCGCGCTTGCCCGCGCCACCCAAGGCTTCCGTCATCACACCGTCACGTACTCCATCACTATGACCATGCACCTATCTTCGCGTTTTCTCCTGCCGACAGTGCGCACACCGTTGCTGGGCCTATGTGTCGCTGTCGCCCTGGCCGGGTGCGCCCCTCCCAGGCAAGGCCTGCAGACTGACCAGGCGCTGATGCGCGAAGCCCTCGAGGGGGCCGGAGCGCCGCTGCCACCTGCCAGCGTCGCACAGGCACCGACGACCGATCGCAGCGATACGATTGCCGCGAGCCCTACACGGCGCATCATCGAAGGCGACCAAACCTTCGTTCGCCCGTCGTCAAGCGCCGCGCGCACGCCTGCCTCGGAGCCCGGTGACATCGTCTTCAATTTCACCGACCAGCCGATCGAGGCCGTGGTCAACAGCATCATGGGCGACCTGCTGCATGAGAACTACAGCATTGCCCAAGGTGTGCAGGGCACGGTCAGCTTTTCCACCTCAAGGCCCGTGAACAAGCAACAAGCCCTGTCGATCCTGGAGACGCTGCTGTCCTGGACCGACAACGCACTGATCCGCCAGGGCCAGCGCTACGTCATCCTGCCAGCGGACCAGGCCGTTGCTGGCAAGCTGGTACCTGGAGTGGCCACGGCGCAACCCGCTCCAGGCCTGGCCGCGCGCCTTTACCCGTTGCGCTACATCGGCGCGACCGAAATGCAGAAATTGCTGCAGCCGTTCGTGCGCGACAACGCCTTCCTGCTGGTCGACCCGGCACGCAACCTGATTAGCCTGGCGGGCACGCCCGACGAACTGGCCAACTACCAAGACACCATCGACACCTTCGATGTCGATTGGCTCAAGGGCATGTCGATCGGCGTCTACGGTCTGCAACGCGCCTCGGTCGGCGAGCTCATGCCGCAGTTGCACAAGCTGTTCGGCCCGGACAGCGGGCTGCCGTTGGCGGACATGGTCAGGTTCATGCCCAACGAGCGCACCAACTCGATCGTCGCCATCTCGGCGCAACCGGCGTACCTGCAAGAAGTGGGTGACTGGATCAGAACCATCGACGAAGGCGGCGGCAATGAGCCCCAGCTGTACGTATACGACGTGCGCAACATGAAGGCTGCGGACCTGGCCCGCTACCTGCGCCAGATCTATGGCGCTCGCAAGGTTGCCGAAGCTGCGGCGGCCAAGGTGGCGCCGGGGCTCAAGACGACCAACCTGCTGTCGTTGAATGGCAGCGGGCAGCCTGATAACGGCGTTCCTGGCTCACTTGCCTCAGGCGATGTCGGCGATGAAGAGGCGAGCGACGAATTCGGCGATCCGAGCGACGAAGCCGTCACGGCCGAACCCGACGCCGGCGTGGCGGGCAGCACTGGCGCCAACCCTCTCGAAGAAGCGGTACGCATCACCGCGCAGCAAAGCAGCAACCAGTTGCTGGTGCGGGCTCGTCCGGCCCAATGGGAAGAGATCGAGTCGGCGGTCAAGCGCCTCGACCGCCCGCCGCTGCAGGTGCAGATCGAAACCCGGATTCTTGAAGTCACGCTCACCGGCGACCTCGACCTGGGCGTGCAGTGGTACCTGGGCCGCCTGGCCGGCAACTCGTCCAGCACCACCGTGGCCAACGAGCCCGGCAGCCAGGGGGCTTTGGGTGCTGGCGGGGTCGCCCTGGGCAGCAGCTCGATGTTCTACTCGTTCGTCAGCGACAACCTGCAGGTCGCGCTGCGCGCCCTGGAAACACGAGGGCTGACCCAAGTGCTGTCGGCGCCATCTCTGGTGGTGTTGAACAACCAGCAGGCGCAGATACAGGTGGGGGAAAACATCCCGATCAGCCAGACCACGGTCAACACAGGCACCTCGGACACGACCTTGAGCAGCGTCGAGTACGTGCAGACCGGCGTGATCCTGGATGTGGTGCCACGGATCAACCCCGGCGGCCTGGTGTACATGGACATCCAGCAACAGGTCAGCGACGCCGACGACAGCGCGGTCACGCCTACCCAGCCCAACCCGCGCATTTCCAGCCGCGCCGTCTCGACCCAGGTGGCCGTGCAAAGCGGCCAGACGGTGTTGCTGGGCGGGCTGATCAAGCAGGACAACGCCAAGCTGCAGACCCGCGTGCCCTGGCTCTCGAGCATTCCTGGCCTTGGCTGGTTGTTCGGCAGCAGTTCGAAGAGCCGCGATCGTACCGAGCTGGTCGTGCTGATCACACCGAAGGTGGTGAACAACCCCGAGCAGGCGCGCCAGGTGACGGCGGAGTATCGCCAGCAGATGCAATTGTTGAAAGCCCAGGCGGCGGGGTCCTGAACCCATTGGGGCTGCTGCGCAGCCCATCGCGGCACGAGGCCTCACACGGTACAAGTCGGACCGCCGCCCCTACAGGACCTACAGTATTACCCTGCCCGGCCCCACATCAGATCCCGTCGCGGGCCAGGTCCATCGCGAAATAGGTCAGGATCAGGTCGGCGCCAGCACGCTTGATCGAACCGATGCTCTCGCGCACCACCCGTGCCTCGTCGATGGCACCGGCCAAACCACCGAACTTGATCATCGCGTACTCGCCACTGACCTGGTAGGCCGCCAGCGGCAGGCGCGAGGCGGTGCGGATGTCGGCGATCACGTCGAGGTAGGCGCCGGCCGGCTTGACCATCAGCACATCGGCCCCTTCCTGCTCGTCGAGCAGCGACTCGCGCACGGCTTCGCGGCGGTTCATCGGGTTCATCTGGTAGCTCTTGCGGTCGCCCTTGAGCGCGGTACCGCCGGCTTCGCGGAACGGGCCGTAGAGCGAAGAGGCGAACTTGGTCGAGTAGGCCATGATCGCCGTGTCATGGAAGCCTGCGCCGTCCAGGGCGCTGCGAATGGCCTGGACCTGGCCGTCCATCGCCGCCGACGGGGCGATGAAATCGGCACCGGCGGCAGCGGCCACCACCGCTTGCTTGCCCAGGTTGGCCAGGGTGGCGTCGTTGTCCACGCCATGGTCGTGCAGCACGCCGCAATGGCCGTGGCTGGTGTATTCGCAGAAGCAGGTGTCGGACATCACCACCATTTCCGGCACGGTGTCCTTGCAGATACGCGCCATGCGCGCCACCAGGCCGTTTTCGTTCCAGGTGTCGCTACCGGTCGCGTCCAGGTTGTGCGAGACGCCGAAGGTCATCACCGACTTGATGCCGGCGCGGGCGTAGCGCTCGATTTCGCTGGCGAGCCGCTTCTCGGGAATGCGGTTGACCCCCGGCATGCTGGTGATGGGCACGAAATCGTCGATACCTTCTTCGACGAAGATCGGCAGGATCAGGTCGTCGAGGCGGAATTCGGTCTCCTGGAACAGGTTGCGCAACGATGGGTTCTGGCGCAGGCGACGTGGGCGGACGATGGGGAAGTTCGACATTGGAGCTCCAGACAAGTTTTGCTACCCGCCACCTTAAGTCGTAGGGCCGCCACTGACCAGTCTTGACGTGAAGAATATGTGTTGCGCCCCGGGCAACAAAACCAAGTGGGCGCGGTATCGCGCCCGTCCGGGTCTCCGCTCAGCGACAATCGGTCGCAATCACTTGGGCAGCGGATACAGCGCCTCGTCGAACTGCGACAGCTTGGGGAACTCCAGTGGCAGGTCGTCCGAAAGGTGGGTCAGGCGTTGCTGGTAGTCATGCAAAAACCCTTTGCGCGCCTCGTCGCTGATGTACGGCACGTGCCAGGCCACGAACGGTGGCAGCACCTCGAAGCCGACATAGGCCAGGGTGCCACGCAGGATCGGCCGCAGCATGTCCTCCAGCGGCCCGTGGATGGCACCGTCGCCGAACATGTGCTCGCGCCCGCCCAGGGTCACGGTCACCAGCGCCTTCTTGCCCACCAGCCCGCCCTGGTCGTAGAAACGCTTGCCGCCGTAACACACACCGGAGACCAGCACGCGGTCGATCCAGCCCTTGAGCATGGCCGGGGCGGAGAACCAGAAGATCGGGAAGTTCAGCACCAGTAGGTCAGCCCACAGCAGCTTGTCCAGTTCGGCCTGGATATCCGCGGCGATGGAGCCACTCTTGACCCCCAGGCGCTGCTCCAGGGCATATACCAGGTAGTCGGGGTTCTCCCGGGTGCCGAAGTCTTCGGCGCTGGCCACCGGGTTCCAGCCCATGGCGTACAGGTCGCTGACCTGCACCTGATGGCCCTGGGCGGTGAAGGTCTCGACCGCCTGGTCGCGCAGGGCGGCCGTGAAGGATTGCGGCTCGGGGTGAGCGTGGACGATCAGTACATTCATGAAAGGGTCCTTGCTAGTGAATCGTTGGGGCTGCTTCGCAGCCCGTCGCGGCGGTCCGGGCATGCCGCTCCTATAGGCGGCGTGCAGTGGCTGTTGGCTTCAGACCTGTACGGCCTTCACTTCGACAAACTCACCCAAGCCCTCCTCGCCCCATTCCCGACCATTGCCGGATTGCTTGTACCCGCCGAACGGCGCGCGGTAGTTGAACCCGGCCCCATTGACGAAGCACTGCCCGGCGCGCATCTGCCGCGCCAGCTCCAGGCCGCACTCGCGGCTACCGGCCCAGACGGCGCTGGACAGGCCGAACGGCGAATCGTTGGCCATCTCGACTGCCTGGGCCTCGTCGGCATAGGGAATCAGGCACAGCACCGGCCCGAAGATTTCCTCCTGGGCGATGCGCATGCGGTTGTCGACGTCGGCAAATAGCGTAGGCGCCACATAGTAGCCCCGCTCGAAGCCCGTGGCGGTGTCGCCGCCGCATAGCAGCCGCGCACCCTCCTCCTGGCCCAGGTGAATGTAGTCCAGCACGGTGCGCCGCTGTCCAGCCGAACACATCGGGCCAAGGAAGCTGCGCGGGTCACGCGGGTCGCCCATGGTGAGCACCTGGGTTTCTGCCACCGCGATCTCCAGGGCCTGCGCATAGCGCTCGGCCGGCAGCAGCATGCGGGTGAGCGCCGTGCAGGTCTGCCCGGAGTTGATCATCACGTCCTGCACCCCATGGCGCACGGCCGCTTCCAGGTCGGCATCGGCGGTGATCAACAACGGCGACTTGCCGCCCAGCTCCAGGCACACGCGCTTGACCGTCGGCGCGGCGGCCTGGGATACCCGCACCCCGGCGCCGGTGGAGCCGGTGAACGACACCATGTCCACCTGCGGGTGCCGGGCCAGGGCCTCGCCCACCTTAGAGCCTGGCCCGCTGACCAGGTTGAACACACCCGCAGGCAGACCGATGGCGTCGATCATCTCGGCCAGCAGGAAGGCATGCAGCGGCGTTTCCTGGCTGGGCTTGACCACCACCGTACAGCCGGCGGCCAAGGCCGGGGCCAGCTTGCCGATCATCTGGTGCAGCGGGTAGTTCCAGGGGTTGATGAAAGCGCATACCCCCACTGCCTCGCGGTACACCAGCGAATGGCCGACTTCGCGCACCTCGTCCATCAACCCGGCCAATTCGCTGTACTGCTCCAGCCCCTCGATCGGGCCATCGACCTGAACCATCTGGCACCACTGCACTGGCATGCCCAGCTCGGCGGTGATCACATCGGCCATTTCCCCGGCCTTGGCCTTCAGTTGCGCGGCCAGGGCACGAATGTAACCAGCGCGCACACCGGAGGGTGTGCGCGACCAGGCGCCGAACGCACGCCGGGCAGCCGTCACCGCGCGCTCCACGTCCTGCTCGTCGCCCAGCGGTACGCGGCCGATGGCGGCCTCGCTGGCCGGGTCGATGACCTCGGCCATGCCCTGCCCGCTCGGCAATTGCCAGGCACCGTCGATGTACAGCCGCGGGTACTCACGCATGGGCCTGTTCCTCCACTAAGGCCCGCGCACAACGGGCGATACGCCGGCACGCGTCGTCCAGCGCCTCGGCGCCGAGCACCAGGCCCAGACGGATATGCCCGGCGGCGCTCGGCCCGAAGGCCTCGCCTGCCAGCACCGATACCCCTTCACGGTCCAGCAAGCGGTCGGCGAAGGCCTGGGCGCTCAGGCCGGTCTCGCGGATATCGACCATCACGAACATGCCGCCATCAGGCTTGAGCGCCTTGATGCCCGGGCAGCCTGCCAGGCGCTCGCAGACCAGGTCGCGGCGCTGGCGATAGGCGTCGCGCATCGCCTCGAGTTCCGCCAACGGCTGTTCCAACGCCACGACCGCGGCATCCTGGATGAAATCGGGCGAGCCGTAGAGCATGCACAGGGCAAGGTTTTCCAGGTGGCCGGCCAGCTCGGCCGAACCCACCACCCAGCCGACCCGCCAGCCGGTCATGGCGTGGGACTTGGACAGGCTGTTGAGCGTCGCGGTGCGTTCGGCCATGCCCGGCAGGCTGCCGGGGCTGACGTGCTCGCCGTCGTACAACAGCTCGCTGTAGACCTCGTCGGAAATCAGCCACAGGTCATGGGCGATGCACAGCTCTGCCAGCGCCTCCCAGGTAGCGCGCGGCAGGCTCGCCCCCGATGGATTATGCGGGCTGTTCAGTGCCAGGGCACGGGTGCGGGGGGTGATGCGCGCAGCTACATCCGCGGGGCACACGCGAAAACCGTTCTCCGGCTTGACCGGCACCGGTACCACGGTCGCGCCACAGGCGCCGAACACGGCCTCGTAGGTGACGTACATCGGTTCGGCGACGATCACCTCGTCGCCCGGTTCCAGCACGCACTGGGCTACGCAGAACAACGCGCACTGGGCCCCGGCCAGCACGGTGACTTGGTCGGCATCCACCTTCTGGCCGCTGCGTTGCTGGTGGCGACGGGCAATGGCCTGGCGCAGGGCCAGCTTGCCGCGCACGTCCGAATAATGGGTATGGCCGTCGCGCAAGCTGTCGATGGCCGCCTCGACGATGGGCGCCGGGGTATCGAAGTCGGGGTCGCCCACCGACAGCAGCAGGATGTCCTTGCCCTCGGCCTGCATCGCCAGGGCGCGGTAGTGGATGTCCCAGGCGGCGGCGCCGTCGCCGGCGATGCGTTGGGTCAGCGTGGAAAAGCGCATGGCAATCCTCCGTCAGTGGGCACAGGCGTGCTTGAGTTCGACCAGGGTCACGCCGTTGCGGGCAAAGCCCGTCTGCAGCTCCTGTTGCAGCTCGTCGAGGCTGTGCGGTTGCGCCACGGTGCAGCCGAACGCCCGACCGAGCGCGGCGAAGTCCGGGTTGCGCGGCAATACACCAATGGGCTCGATGTCCAGGCCGAGCATGTCGTCGCGGATCTGGCCCAGGGCATCGTTGTTCCACAACAGCACCACCAGCGGGCGGTCCAGCTCCTCGACCGCGGTGGCCAGCTCCTGAGCGGTATAGAGGAAACCACCATCGCCCACCAGCACCAGGCCCGGGCGGTCATCACTGGCGAACATGCCGCCGATACCCGCTGGCAGGCCATAGCCGAGGGTGCCGTAGCCGGTGGGGTGCAGCCAGCTGCGTGGGGCCCGGCTGGTGAAGGCATAGTTGCCGGTGTAGGCCAGCTGGGTCATGTCGCTGCTGATGAAGGCGTTTTCCGGCAAGACAGCAGCGATACGGTCGAGGATCGCCTGGTGGATGCCTTGCAGCGGGCCATGGCCTGCGCGGATCGCCTGGCGCAGGTAGGCCACCGCCTCGATAACGGCGCCGGCGTCGCGCTGAACGTGCGGCAGGTATTCCAGCAGGCCCGCCAGGGTCTGCCGGGCATCGCCATGCAAGGCCAGAGCACAAGGGTAGAAGTCGTTGAACTTGCGTGGGTCGATATCCACCCGCAGCAAGTCGCCACGAAGCGGCAGGCGCTCGCGCCAGAAGTCGGTGTCGGCCATTTCCGTACCCACTGCGAGCACCACGTCGGCTTCGGCGATCATCTGCCAGCCAGGTTCCACGCACAGGCTGGCACCGGCATTCAAAGGCGACTCAGGCGGCAGCAGGCCCTTGCCGGCCACACTGGTGAACACCGGCGCCGCCAGGCGCTCGCTCAGTTGTCGCAGTTCATCTGCGGCCTGCAAGGCGCCGCCACCGGCGATGATCATCGGTCGCTTGGCAGCAGCGAGCTTCAAGGCCGCCTGATCCAGGCTGTCACGGTCCGGCAGGCCACGCCCGGGGCGGCGTACCACCTCGGCGCTCCAGTCCCGGGCGACCGGGGCCGCCAGTACGTCCAGCGGCACGGAGATATGCACCGGGCGTGGGCGCTCGCTGTCGAACACGGCCCAGGCACGGGCGATCAGCTCCGGCAGGTCTTCGGCGCACAGGGCCACGGCGGAGAACGCGGTGATCGGCGCGGTCATGGCGCGCTGATCCTGGGTTTCGTGCAGACAACCCCAGCCTTTGCCCAGGCTTGCGGTGTGGTTGACGCTGGAGATCACCAGCATCGGGATGGAGTCGGCATAGGCCTGGCCGATGGCGGTGGCCGCGTTGGTCACGCCGGGGCCAGTGATGACGAAACACACGCCCGGCTTGCCGCTGACCCGGGCATAGCCGTCGGCCATGAAGCCGGCGCCCTGTTCATGGCGGGTCAGCACATGGCGGATGCCGCTGCCCGGCAAGCCCCGGTACAGCTCCAAGGTATGGACCCCAGGGATACCGAACACGGTATCCACGCCATAGTTACCCAGCAGCCGCACCAGGGCCTGGCCGGCGGTCATGGAAGGTTCATGCATGTCGTTCTCCTTGCGGCTGGCCGAGGCGGATCAGCGCATCGACCGCGGTGGTGCCCTGGGCACCGACCATCAATGGGTTCACGTCGAGCTCCAGCAAGCGGCCTGCGTTCTCGCAGGCGTAGTCGGCCACGGCGCGGATCGCCGCCACCAAGGCGTCGAGGTCGGCCGACGGGCGCCCGCGGAAGCCTTGCAGCAGGCCGGCGCTGCGCAGGCCCAGCACGGCATTGCGGATGGCGCCGTCGGTGGTGGGCAGCAACAGGTTGACACTGTCCTTGAGCAGTTCCACCAGCACCCCGCCGGCACCGATCACCAGGGCCAGGGCGAAGTCGTTCTCGCGCTTGATGCCGACGATCAGCTCAGCCAGCGGCGCCTCGGCCATGGGCTCGAGCAGCACCTGGTCGAACGGCATGTTCGGCGCGTAGGCCGCGATACGCTCGCGCATCTGTTTGAGCGCCGCCTCCAGGGCGCTGGCGTCACGCAGGTTGAGCGCCACGGCGCCGGCTTCGGTCTTGTGCGGCAACTGTGCGCTGACCGCCTTGAGCACCAGAGGGAAGCCCACCCCGGCGGCCTCGGTGACAGCCTGCCGGGGCGTGGTCAGCACACCGGCCGGCACCGGCAGGCCAAACGCGCGCAGCGCCTGCTTGGATTGCCATTCATCGAGCATTTGCGCCTGGCCATCCAGCGCCTGTGGGCACAGCGGTACCAGGGCCGACTCGCCCAGTGCCAGCAAGCGCGGGCGGTTCCGTTGGTAGGCGACGATCCGCCCCCAGGCCGCCAGGCCGTCCTCCACCCCCTGCAAGGCGGCGATGCCACGGGCATGCAACCGCTCGCGGGCGCAAGCCGGCAGCAGTTCCGGGAAGGCCGAGGTGACGAAGCCGACCTTGCCATGACGCGCCAGGGCGTCGCAGTAAAGCCCCAGCAGCAGGTCGCACTCCTTGCGCTCGCCGGTGAACTGCGCCGGGTAGTCCAGCACCAGCATGGCCGCGTCGGCATCACCGCGCAGGGCGCTGTCGAGCATGCGTTCGAGCGCGGCGGCATCGCCCCAGATCGCCGTGGTGAAGTCCAGCGGGTTGACCAGGTTGGCGTAGGCCGGCAGCACCTGGGCCAGCTCATCTACCTGCCCCTGTTCGAGTGGAGGCAGAGCCAGGTCATTACGCTCGGCATAGTCGGCGATCAATCCGGCGTCGCCACCGGAACACGCCAGTGCGATCAGGCGGCCATCCTTGGGCAGTTGCCCGCAGGCGGCGGCCTTGAGGGTTTCGACAAAGCTTACCGGGCCGCTCACGCGGATCACGCCCAGACGCTGGAACAGGCTGTCGTACAGGGCGTCGGAGCCCGACAGCGAACTGGTGTGGCTGAGCGCGAGTTCGGCACCGATCTGCGAGACGCCGGTCTTCAGGGCGATCACCGGGATGCCTCGCTCCAGGGCCTTGTGCGCGGCGCGGGCAAAGCCGGGCACGTTCTTCAGGCCTTCCAGGTGCAGGCCGATGGCCGTTACCCGTTGCTCATCCAGCAGCACATCCATCAGCTCGGCTACGCCCAGTTGCGCCTGGTTGCCGACCGAGGCCATGTAGGCTACCGGCAGCGAGCGGTCGCTCATCGACAGGTTGTAGGCGAAGTTGCCGCTCTGGGTCAGGATCGCCACGCCCTTCTCCACCTGCTTGCCGCCATGGGCGACCGGCCACAAGGCAGCGCCATGCAGGTAGTCGAGCAGGCCGTAGCAGTTAGGGCCGAGCAAGGCCATGGAACCGGCGGCCTCGAGCAGGCGCTGTTGCAACAGGCGCCCTTGTTCGCCGCTCTCGGCAAAGCCCGAGGCATAGCAGATGGCGCCACCGGCACCGCGCTCGGCCAGGGCCTGGACGCATTGCAGGGTCAGGTCCTTGTTGGTGGCGATGAACACGGCGTCCGGTGCGCACGGCAGGTCGGCGACGCTCGCCACGCACGGCACGCCGTCCAGGCTTTCGTGCTGCGGGTTGACCAACCACATCTGGCCGGCGAAGCCGCCTTCGGCGCAGCGCTTGAGCGCCCGTGCCATGCTGCGGCCACCGACGAAGGCCAGGTGCCTGGGTGCCAGCAGGCGCTTGAGGTTGTCACGGATCGAATGCGACATGGGGGTTCTCCAGGCCGATCAGCGCAGCAAGGGGCGCAGCAGTTCACGTGAAATGATGTGCCGCTGGATCTCCGAGGTGCCCTCCCAGATCCGCTCGATGCGCGCGTTGCGCCAGATGCGCTCCACCGGCCCTTCGTCCATCAGGCCCATGCCGCCGAAGATCTGCACCGCCTCGTCGGCGACCTTGCCCAGCACTTCGCTGGCGAATAGCTTGGCCATACCGGCCTCGCCGTCGGTCATACTGCCTTGGTCCATCTTCCAGGCGGTGTGCAGGGTCAGCAGCTCCGCGGCGCGAATCTGCGTGGCCATGTCGGCGAGCTTGAACGACACCCCTTGGTAGCTGCCGATCGCCTGGCCGAACTGCTTGCGATCGGCCGACCATTGCAGCGACAGGTCCAGGGCGCGCTGGGCCTGGCCGACGCAGTTGGCGGCGACCATCACCCGGCCGGCGGTGAGCCAGGCGTTGGCGACTTCCCAGCCCTTGTCCACTTCACCCAGTACCTTGCTGGCCGGCACGCGGCAGTCGTCGAAGAACAGCTCGTAGGTGTGGTAGCCACGGTTGCTCACGCACTTGGGCCCACGGCGTACGGTCATGCCCGGGGTGCCGCGGTCGACCAGGAAGGCGGTCACGGCGTTGCGCTTGCGCCCGTTGTGCTCGTAGGTATCGGTGACGGCGAAGACGATGGCGAAGTCGGCGTGGCCGGCGTGGCTGATGAAGTGCTTGCTGCCGTTGATCACGAAGTCATCGCCGTCTCGCACGGCGCGGGTCTTGATGGCGTTGGCGTCGGAGCCGGCGCCTGGCTCGGTGAGAGCGAAGCAATCGATCTTCTCGCCTTGCACGCACGGCAGCAGGTAGTCATTGATCTGCTCGTCCTTGCAGGCCATGAGGATCTTCGAGGGGCGTGCGACAAAGACATGCAGGGCCCAGGACACCTTGGACAGTTCGCGTTCGATGAGCGCCTGGGACAGGTAGTCCAGGCCGCCGCCACCGACCTCCTCAGGCATGTTGAAGGCGTAGAAGCCGGCAGCGATGGCCTTGCCGCGGATCTGCGCAGCAAGCTCCGGCGACACGGCATCAGCGCGGTCCACCTCTTCCTCGTAGGGCAGCAGCTCCTTGTTAACGAAGCTGCGTACCGCTTCCACCAACATTTCTTGTTCTTGGGTGAGTTGGAAATTCATCTGGAATGGTCCTGAAGAAGGTCGTGTAAGTGTTTATTTACCAACGAAATGAGGTGCGCGCTTCTCGATCGAAGCGCGCAGCGCCTCGGCGCCGTCCTGGCTACGCCCGCACAGCAGGCCGGCGGCAAGTTCCGCCTGTAGCTGCTCGGCCAGGGTGCGTTGGGCACCGTCGCGGATCAGGCGCTTGGTCTGGGCATGGGCGAAGGTCGGGCCATTGGCCAGGCGCCCAGCCAGTTCGGCTGCGACCGCCGGCAACTGGTCGTCGGCGCATACCTCGCCCACCAGCCCTGCGGCCAGGGCTCGTTCGGCGCTCCACAGTTCGTCGAGGAACAGCAGACGCTTGGCCTGTTCGGTGCCGATCAGCCGTGGCAGGTGCCAGCTGGCCCCGGCGTCGGGGCTGTAGGCCATGCTGGTGTAGCCGGCCTTGAAGCGCGCCGAGGCGGCGGCGATGCGCAGGTCGCAGCACAGGCTCAGGTCCATACCGGCGCCGACGGCGGTGCCGTTGATGGCGGCGATGGTAGGTTTGTCCAGGCTGTGCAGGCGCTGCATCAGGGCGTGGGCGGTCTCGGTCCAGCCGTAGCTTTCCAGGGCGCCACGGGCTTCGGCCTCGGCCCATTCGGCAAGGTCTGCACCGGCACAGAAGCTGCGGCCGGTACCAGTGAGCACCACTACCCGCACGGCTGGGTCGGTGTTGAAGGCCTCCAGCAGTGCGTGCAGCTGCTTCAGGCTGGGGATGTCCAGCGCGTTGCGCTGCTCGGGGCGGTTGAGGGTGATCCAGGCAACGCCGGCTTCGACCTTGCTCAGCAGTGGCGACGGGCTAGTCATGGGAGGCCTCGATGTTGTTGTGATGGCGAGAGGGACAAGGTTTGAAGAGATACTAAACGAGTGTTCAACAAGGCGGCAATCGAGGTAAAACTGCGTGTAACAAATGAAGTTACTCGTATAACTCATTGTTTTTAATGAATTTAAAATGACGAAGAATGAGTTCGATCGCTGCGTTGTTACAACTTTGCACAACTGAAGTTTTGTCGTGCCTGCTCCAACGCAATCGCGGGACAAGCCCGGTCCCACAGGGGACCAGCGCTAGCCTGTGGTACCGGGCTTGTCCCGCGATAGGGGCTTGAGGTGAGCGCGCGGCTCAAACCCCAGGCGCGCTCGGCGCGAAGGCACCCTGACGACGGCGATTGACCAGGAAATATGCCGCATAGCACAGGGCAATGAAGCCAAAGCCCCAGTACAGCGACGGCCGCTGGGTCTCGTCCATGGCCAGGAACACGAACAGCGAGCTGCACAGGGTGATGCACAGCAGCGGCACCAGCGGGTACAGCGGCGCGCGGTACTTCAGGTCCTCGAGCTTGCCGCCGTCACGCAGGTACGCCTTGCGGAAGCGGTACTGCGCCAGGGCGATGACGATCCAGGTCACGGTGCCGGACATCCCGCTCACCGCCATCAGCACCATGAACAGCGTATCCGCGGCGATGAAGCTGGTCATCAGCGATACCAGCGCGAAGCACAGGGTGACGCTCAAGGCCCGCAGCGGTACACCACGCTTGCTCAACGGCGACAGGCTCTTGGGCGCCATGCCGGTCTTGGACATGGCCCAGAGGATGCGGGTGGAGGCGTACAGCCCGGAGTTGCCCACCGAGAGGATGGCGGTGAGGATGACGAAGTTCATCAGGTCCGCCGCGTACGGGATGCCGACCATGTCGAACACCTGCACGAACGGGCTTTCCATCAGACCGGCCTGCTCATGGGGCACGATGGCCGAGAGCACGGCGATCGCCAGCACGTAGAAGATCAGTACACGGAACACCACGTTGCGCACCGCACGCGGAATACTCTTTTCCGGATGCTCGGTCTCCCCGGCGGCCACGCCCATGATCTCGCAGCCCTGGAAGGCATAGACCACGGTCATCATCACCGCGAACACCGCCGACAGGCCATGGGGGAACGCGTCGCCGACCAGGTTGTCCAGCATCGGTGCTGGCGCCCCGCTCTCCAGCGGGATGCCGCCGAAGATCACCAGCACGCCGATGACGATGAAGCCCAGGATGGTCGCGACCTTGATGCCGGAGAACCAGTACTCGGCCTCACCGAAGGCGCGGGTGGCCAGGGCGTTGAGGCCGAACAGCACGCCGACGAACAGCGCCGACCAGTACCAGATCGGCACGTCGGGGAACCAGCGGGTCATGAGCATGCCTGCGGCGGTGAACTCCAGGCCCACGGTGGTGGCCCAGCTCATCCAGTACACCCAGCCGATCATGAAGCCGGTGGCCGGGCCGATGAATTTCGTGGCGTGGGCCTGGAACGAGCCGGATACCGGCATCTGTACCGACAGCTCGCCCAGGCAGACCATCACCAGGTACATCAGCAACCCCGCCACCAGGTAGGCCAGGATCGCGCCTACCGGGCCGCCTTGGTTGATTGTGACCCCCGAGCCCATGAACAGGCCGGTGCCGATCACGCCGCCCAGCGACAGCATGAAGATGTGGCGGCTCTTGAGCGCGCGGGTCAGCTGGATACCTTTGCGGTCGGTGGCCTCAGACATGGCGCACCTCGGCTCGGCAGGTACGCTGCAACGGCAGGGAATTGAGAGGGGCATCAGCTTTACGGCAGTTCATTATTGTTATCTCCAATAAGCCTCATGGACCGTGGGGCGCACGGTTGCCATCGATTATTGGAAACGGATGTAAGGTGCCGTTGTACGAAAGGATCGAAGATGTAAAAAGTCGTAACTTTTTTGTACGTCAGCCCTGTATCAGCTGTTCCAGGGTGTCGCACGCCCCGGCAAGCTGCATGGCCAAGGGCTCGCCGAGGCCTTCGAGTGCCGCCAAGTCATCAGCCAACGCAGCATCCTCCAGGCGCCGCAGTACCGCTCCCAGGCCACGAAAGCCCAGGGAATCGCTGCTGCCCGCCAGGCGATGAGCCAGGTGCGCGACCTCGGTGCAGTCCTTGGCCTGCATGGCCTGGGCCAGCGCCGCCTGGTGCTGGTCGATGGCCTGGCGCAGGACCACGAGCAAGCCTTGCACCTTCTGCTCGCCGAGCAAGGTGCGGTGGGTTTGCAGCAATGCCCAGTCCACGCTGTCGTCCGGCGCCTTGGCTGGTATCGCTGGCGCCGCCTCGGCCAGGGCCTGGCGCAGGCTGTCCAGGCGCAGCGGTTTGGCCAGCACGCCCTGCATGCCCGCTTCCAGGTAGCCGGGCACCTGTGCAGGCTGCACACCAGCGGTCAAGGCTAGAATCCGGGTATCGCGATTGGGCCCCGCCGTGGCGCGCACTTGGCGGCACAATTCGACGCCGCTCATGCCCGGCAGGTGTACATCCAGCAGGATCAGGTCGAAACGGTGCCGCGCGCACATCGCCAGGGCCTGCCCTGCATCTTCGGCGAAGCTGACCAGGTGGCCATCGCGGGTGAGTAGACCGCCGGCCACCTCGCGATTGAGCGCCACGTCCTCGACCACCAGGATGTCCAGCGTTTGGGAAACCTGGCGAATGGGAGCCTGGGCCTGGGGCTGCCGGCCTCGGGCCAACTCCAGCTCGAACCAGAAGCAGCTGCCCTGCCCCTCGGTGCTGTCAAGGCCGATGCGCCCCCCCAGTTTTTCCACCAGGTGCTTGCAGATCGCCAGGCCCAGGCCCGTGCCGCCATAGCGCCGCGCCACAGCCTCGCTGGCCTGGGTGAAGCGCTCGAAAATTCTGGCCTGCATGGCCGGGGCGATGCCGATGCCGTTGTCGCTGACCTTCACGCTTACCCGCTGGCTCGCCCCCTGGTTGGCCAGCACCTGGACCTGAAGGCTGACTTGGCCGTGCTCGGTGAACTTGATGGCGTTGGCCAGCAGGTTGCTCAGCACCTGGCGCAGGTACTGCTCGGCACCATAGTGGAAAGGGAGCAGTTGCGGGTCGATCTGGCAGTGCAGGCGGTTACCGTTGTCCACGGCCCGGGGCTCGAGCAGGGTCATGACCTCCTCGCAGAGCTGACGCAGGGAGAAGTCGACCCGATCCGGGCGGCTCTCGCCCTCCTCCAGACGTGCGAAATACAGCACTTCGTTGAGAATCGTGAGCAACCCCTCCCCAGCCTTGTACAACGCCTCCAGACGTTGCCGGTCGAGGTCGTCCAGGCGCCCGCCGCGCAGCAGTTCGGCCATGCCGAGAATGCCATTGAGGGGGGTGCGCAGCTCATGGCTCATGGTCGCCAGGAAACGCGACTTGGCCAGGTTCGCCGCCTCGGCCTCGTCCTTGGCCCGAGCCAGGCTCTCGGTGCGCCGCTCGACCATGGCCTGCAGCTCGTCGCGCTTGTCCTGCAAGGCCAGGCGGTCTAGCTCGCGACGCTCGATGTCGCTGAGAATCGCCCGGCGCATGTCATCCAGGGCATGGGCCACGGTGTCGATCTCGTCTGGGCGCGCCGAATGGCGCCGGCCCAGGCGCAGAGGCTCCTGCCACTGCCCGGCGCCGATACGTCGGGCGAACTCGGCCATCACCTGCAGGTGGCGCGTCACCAGGCGGTAGAACAGCCCAGACAGCGCCACGGCCAGGCCGCACAGGAAGACGCCCATCCATAACAGGCTGGTGAGACCGGTTGCGAACAAGCGGCGATGCACCGCGCCCAGGTCGATGCTGACTTCCAGCTCGCCCAGATGGCGCAATGGCCCGGAAGGCGGCTGATAGTCCAACGGGAAGCGCTCGATGCGCAACGGCCCCTTGGGCTCGGCCTGGCCCCGCAGCAGCCGGAAGTCGTCGCTCAACAGCCGCACCCGGGCCACATCGGAAAAATCCACCAGGCCACGCAACTGCACATCCAGCTGCGCCTCGTCCAGGTCCCACAGGCTGCGCTCCAGGCTGGCCAGGTAGCCGGCGCGGATCAGGTCCATGCGCGCTTCGATGTCGCGCATTTCCCGGCGGTATTCGAAATACAGCTGCACCGAGCTGGCCAGCACGGTGAAGCAGAGGCTGAACAGGAAGATGAACAGCAGCAGGCGGCGCAGCAGGCCGTCGGTGTGCAGGCGGATCATCGTGCATCCGCCGGTAAATTGATCATGTCGCGGTAGGTCACCTCGCTCTGCCCCAGCCAGACGTCGATCTCGCCGCTGTCGGTCATGCGCCGCAATTGCGCGTCGATGGCATCCATCTTCCGGCTCAGGGGCGAGTGGCGCGAGACTGCGACACGCAGGTAGTCCACGCTCAGGGCCTTGGGCAACGCCTGGATGTCCTCGGCGCCGGCCAGGTGCTCGACGAACAGTTCGCCGGTGCGCCGCTCCTGGATGACGAAGTCGATGCGGCCACGGATCAGCTTGCCGAAATTCTGCTGGCTGGACGACACCCATTCGATGTTCTGATGCCGGACCACGAAACGGTCGAACTCGGCGCCATAGCTCTCGCCGAACAGCAGCCCGCCGCGATAGCCGGCCAAGTCTTCGATGCGCTGGAAATGCACCGGCCGGCGTCGGTTGTAGAACACCGCCACTTCCTCGCGCAGCACCGGCACCGTGGAAAAACGCATGCTCTGGTCGCGCTGGTCGGTGTTGTAGGCCAGCACCACGTCGACCCGCCCGGCCGCCGCGTCCATCAGGCAGCGTTTCCAGTTGCCCAGCACCACGATCTGCACGTCGTAGCCCAGGCGCCCGAGCAACTCACGCACCACGGTCGGGG
Source organism: Pseudomonas sp. NY15372 (assembly GCF_048068215.1). Taxonomy (NCBI): domain Bacteria; kingdom Pseudomonadati; phylum Pseudomonadota; class Gammaproteobacteria; order Pseudomonadales; family Pseudomonadaceae; genus Pseudomonas; species Pseudomonas sp. NY15372. The sequence goes on along the minus strand of NZ_JBLUPY010000005.1, from coordinate 115,526 downwards.
CCAGGCCACGCACCTGACGCCCGTCACTCCAGGAGATCGGTGGGTAGACCGGGTAATCGCAATAACGGATGCGCTCCCCGGCCCCAGCCTGCAGGCTCAGCAGCACCAGGGCCAGCACCAGCAGGCGGCCCATGGGGTTCAGGCCGCCACGCTGGCGGTGAACAGGTAGCCGGTGCCGTGGATGGTGATGATCAACTGCGGCTCGGCCGGGTCGTCGTGCAGCTTGCGCCGCAGACGGCCGACCAGTACATCGATGGAGCGATCGTTGGGTACCCATTCGCGGTTGCGGATCTGGTCCATCAACTGGTCGCGGGTCAGGGTATGCCCGCTGTTGCGCAGGAACACGCTGAGCAGCTGGAATTCGCCATGGGTCAGCAGCGTTTCGCCGCCATCGGGGTCGATCAGCCGGCGCCGGTCGGTATCGAGCGACCAGTCGGCGAACTGCTTGAGCGATTGGGTGCACGCCGGTGCGGGCTGGGCGACGCGGGCATGGCGCACGCGGCGGATCAGGTTCTTGGCACGTGATACCAGCTCGCGGGGGTTGAGCGGCTTGATCACGTAGTCGTCGGCGCCGCATTCCAGGCCGACGATGCGGTCGATGTCGTCGTTGCGGCCGGTGATGAGGATGATGCCGACCTCCGAACGCACCCGCAGCTCCCGGGTCAGGGTCAGGCCGTCCTTGCCCGGCAGACGGATGTCCAGCAGCACCAGGTCGACATCCTGGCTGGCGAGGAAGGCATCGGCCTGCTCAGCGGTATCAGCGCTGTGGACGTCATAGCCTTCCTGGGACAGATAGGCATGCAGCAAGTCGCGAATAAGCGGATCGTCATCGACGACCAGTACCCGAGGCGTCATTGCGTGTTGTCTCTTTCTTATTGGTGTTGTTCTTCGAACCCGCGACGGCAGCGTACCCGTTACTGAACAGGTGATCAACAGCCCTCGATCAGGCTGAAGCGCCGCTTGCCGCCGGCCTGCAAGCCATCGACCCAGGCTTCGCAGATCAGCACCCCTTGTTCGGGCGAGAAGGTTCCAGGGTTAAGCCCGGATTCGAGCCACAAACCGTCGAGCAAGGCGCTCAGGCTGATGGCGGCAAGGTCCGCGTCGAAGCCCTGCCAGCCTTCCTCGCTGGCCAGCGCGCCCAGCAGGCGGCTCAGTTCGTTGCGGTATTCGCCATAGGAATGGTCATGCACCTGGTTGATGGCGTCGGCCGTTTTCACCGCGCCCCAGAACGCCAGCCAGGCATCGAGTAGCTGTGGGTCGAGCAGCTCGGCGCAGAACGAAGCGCGGAAGAACGCTGACAGCCGCTCGCGCGCATTGGGCGCAGCCTGGGCCATGGCGTCGCGCAGCAGGCCCATGACCCGCCCTGTCACCGCCATGTAGGCCTCGGCGACCAGTTCGTCCTTACCCGAATAGTGGTGGCTGATCAGCCCCACCGAGACCCCGGCCTCGGCCGAGATCTTGCGGATCGAGGCGCCCTGGAAGCCGTGCCGTTTCAGGCAGGCAAGGGTCGCCTCGACCAGGTTGGCCTTGCGCAGTTCCGGCAGCATGCGGTTGTAGCGGGCTTCCTGGCTCATCGTGGTTCTCATTGGGACTAGTCTGGCTGAACGACTGTACAACAAGCCGAGCACCGTGATAAACCCTCCCTGCCACCGGCCTGGCGTTCATGCGCCGAGGCCCCGATCACAACAACAAAGCGGCTGCCATGAACGACCTGATCACCTACGCGCTGGACCAGGGCCTGCTGACCCTGACCCTCAACCGCCCCGACAAGCTCAACGCCCTGAACGTCGCCATGTACCGCCAGCTGGGCGACCTGCTGCGCGCAGCCGACGAAGACCCGCTGGTCGAGGTGATCCTGATCACCGGTGGTATGCAGACCTTCAGCGCCGGCAATGACCTGCGCGATTTCCTCGACAACCCGCCCCGCGACCGCGACAGCCCGGTGTTCCGCCTGATGCGCGTGGTCATGGGCCTGGCCAAGCCGCTGATCGCCGCCGTCAATGGCCCGGCCATCGGCATCGGCACCACCCTGCTGCTGCACTGCGACCAGGTGCTGGTCAGCCGCTCGGCCAAGTTGCGCATGCCGTTCGCCCCGCTCGGGGTGTGCCCGGAGTTCGGCTCCAGCCTGTTGCTGCCCCGGCTGCTCGGCCACGCCCGGGCCGCGCGGTTGCTACTGGCCAACGAACTGCTCAACGGCGAACAGGCCGTGGCCTGGGGCCTGGCCAACGAGCTGCATGAGGATGGTGAGCAATGCCTGGCCGCCGCCCGGCAACTGGCGCGCAAGCTGCAGGCGATGCCCCAGGAGGCCCTGCGTATCAGCAAGCGGCTGCTCAAGGACAGCTACCGAGCGGAGCTGGAGGCCACGGTAGAGCGTGAAAGCCAGTTGTTCGTCGAGCGCTTGCAGAGCGCCGAGGCCAAGGCGGCTTTGCGGGCGTTGGTCAAGGACTGAATCTCAGCGTGCGAAGGCCCGGACCAACTGTTCGATGATCAAGCGTATCCGGGTCGTGTGGCGAAGGTCTTTGTGGGTGACCATCCACACGTCATAGGGATCCCTGCGCTCGCGCGTCGGCCATAGGCGCACCAGGCCATCGCGCTCGCCCATGTCGATGGGGATCTCGCCGATACCCAACCCTTCGGCGATGGCGCGGCGCACCATGAAGCTTGAATTCACTGCCGCCACCACTCGACCCTGGTCGATCGCCTCGTCGACCAGGGTCGGTACCGATCGGTCGCGCCAATACGGTTCGTACATCACCAGGTCGTGCCCGGCGAATCCGCTGCCCGGCACGGGCTCGCCGTGCCGCTGCAAGTAGTCGGCACTGGCGTACAGGCCCATCGGCCAACTGGCGAGCTTGCGCAGAATCAGGTCCGGGTTGTCCGGACGCAGGTTACGGATGGCGATATCGGTCTCGCGTTGCGACAGGTTGATCAGCTCCGAGGAACCATGCAGCACCACGCGGATGTCAGGGTGTTCCAGGTGAAGCTCGCGCAGCGCCGGCAACACGAAGTCGCAGGCTAACGAGTCGGTAGTGGAGATCCGTACCTCGCCCGAGCCTTCACGATCGACCCCGCGGATACGTCGGGCCAGCTCCAGCGCGGCACTTTCAACCTTTTGTGCCAGCGCGAATGCTTCTTCGCCGATGCTGGTCAGTTGATAACCCCCTGGGGTTCGCAGGAACAGGGTCGAACCTAGATCCGCCTCCAGCGCGGCGATGCGCCGCCCCACAGTGGCCTGGTCGACCCGCAACACCCGTGCGGCACGGCGCAATGTCAGTTCGCGGCCCAGGGCCAGAAGGATCCTGGCGTCATCCCAATTCATCGATGTTTTTCCTCGTAGCACATCTGCAACACAGCGCCGCAAAATCGCCGCGCGCCCGCAACAACGGAGTTCCGTACCTTGTCATGCAATGTCTTCTACACCAAAAGGCTGGAACCCATGAACAAACGCTCCGATATGATGGCCATCGAAATCACCCAACCAGGCGCTCCCGATGTCCTCAAACCTACCCGCCGGACCGTACCCGAGCCTGACGCACGGGAAGTGCTGATCAAGGTTCGGGCAGCCGGCGTCAATGGCCCGGACCTGCTTCAGCGTAAGGGCTTGTACGACCCGCCCGCCGACGCTTCGGACATTCCTGGCCTGGAGGTCGCCGGCGAAGTCGTCGCCCTGGGTCGCGACGTCCGGCATTTTGCCATTGGCGATCCGGTGATTGCCTTGGTCACCGGCGGAGGCTACGCCGAATACGCAGTGGCCGATGAACGCACCACCTTGCACTTGCCCGAAGGACTGACAATGGTGGAGGCCGCTGCACTGCCTGAAACCTTCATGACCGTCTGGGTCAACCTGTTCCAGCGTGGCGCCTTCAAGGCCGGCGAATCGGTGCTGATTCATGGCGGCGTCTCCGGCATCGGTACCACCGCGACCATGCTGGCCAAGGCGTTCGGCGCCTCACGGATCTTCACCACCGTGGCCAACCCTGAACAGCAGGCGGCCAGCCGGGCCCTCGGCGCCGATGTGGCGATCGACTACAACCGTCAGGATTTTGCCCACGAAGTGCTGCACCATACCGACGACCAAGGCGTGGATGTGATTGTCGATATCATCGCTGGCGATTACGTGGCACGTAACCTCCAGGCCGCCGCCTTGAACGGTCGTATCGTGCAGATTGGCGTGCTCAAGGGCCCCGCGCCGCAACTGGACCTGTTCCCGTTGCTGACCAAGCGCCTGACCCTTGTTGGCTCGACCCTGCGCTCGCGCAGCGCCGACGACAAGGCGCAGATCATTGCCCAGCTGCAAGAACAGGTCTGGCCTCATGTTCGCAGCGGTGCGGTCAAACCACTGATCTTTCGTACCTTCGACCTCGTCGAGGCAGCCAAGGCCCATGCCTTGATGGAAAGTGGTCAGCACATGGGCAAGGTGGTGCTCACCGTCGACGCCTGAATACCGGGCCCTTTCAGTCGCCCATGTCCGTCAGTTCGCCGTTGCGCAAGGCGACCCTGACGGCTTGGGCGGTCGTATCGACGCCAAGCCGACGGCGTGCCGAACGCAGGTGGTTCTCCACCGTGCGCGGCGACAGGCCAAGGGTCGCGGCGATGTCGGCCTGGCGTCGCCCGGCAGCTGTCCAGGCCAGCACCTCCCGCTCGCGCTCGGAGAGCTGGCGCACATGGCCGTCGACGGGTGCCTCCAGCAATCGGCGGGCGGCCCAGAACGCCGCCGTCGCCAGCATGGTCAAGGCCACCCGCGCACGCGGCGACGCGTCGATCCGCTCACCGCCCAGGCTCATCGCCCCCTCCAGCCCTGCCGGGCCGAACACCGGAACCTGCAGGCCATGGACGCCGGGGCCAATGGGCGAGCGCACCACCCGGTAGCGTTCGTTGCCGTCCACCGACACCTTGCTCCAGTAGAACGGTGCGCGTGCCTGCAGGATGTGATGGGTCACCGGGCAATGGCGCACATAGGTTTCGGCATCCACCGGCAAATGGTCGCCGAACCAGTTTCCCTCCACCCAATGAATGCGCTCGACCACCTCGTCTCGCGCCGCTGTGGCGGAGAACAGCACGAAGCGGTCGTAACCCAGCGGCCCGGCGAAGCCACGCACTGCGTTCTGGACGACCGTGAGCGCCCTGGCGCCCTCGATCTCCAATGCCGTGCCGAATATCCCGTCGACGGGTAGGCTGCTCACCTTGCGCCCACCTCGTCGAGCAGCGCAGCAGCCGCCAGCTTGCCGAGCGCGTTGCCAGCCAGTGGGCTGTCACCGGTGAGCAGCTTGCGGTCGCGCAGGGTCGCACCAGAAATGTCCTGGTTGACGATTTCAACGCCCAGAGCTTTGAGCCGCTCGCCGAACCTCCAGGTCAGGTGGCCGGGCATGTAGCCAATGTCGGGGGTCTTGGCGTCCAGGTCATCGGGGAATGCGCAAATACGGTAGCCGTTGTAGATACAGCTTTCGCGGCTTTCATCGAGCCCCGCAGCCAGCAGCGCAGCGGGCCCGTGGCACAGGGAGATCACGAATTTGTCCTGCGCAGCCGCCCATAGCAACACCCGCTTGACGTCCTGGCTTTCGGGCAGGCCGATCAATGCGCCATGGCCGCCGGGGATGAACACACCGATATAATCCGAATCCGGGCCCAGTGCTCGCTCGATCACATCGGCAAGCTTGAGCGGCTGCTTGAACGCATCCCGGTAGCGGGCATACAGCCCCTTGACCTCTACGTCCTGCGAAGGCATGGCCCAGAACTCGAATTTCACCGGATTGCCGGACAAGGTCGCCACGTCGAAGGCGAAACCGGCCTTGTCCAGGTGATACATCGGCAACAGGGTTTCCACGGGATGGTTGCCGGTAGAGAACATGGTGCCGTTGTCGGTCAGCAGATAGCGCTCGTCGGCACCGATCATCAGTACCTTCCAGCGACCGCCGGTGTAGGGTTTGGGGTAGTCGGCGCCACTGAGGTCGGATTTGGGCGCGGTGAACTGGCTGAGCGAATAAGGGGAAGGGAAGAACGCGTTATCTTCGGCGGGGTCAGGTGTGGGGCGCTTGTCGTCCTGGGGGCTCGTCATGGTGTTCTCCAGCTGAGTTGGATTGGCGAAATCCATGCTAGGTGCCTGATCGGCCAGCGACAATGAGGGTTTTCCCGCAATTGCGCTGATGCCAACCAGGCAGTCTAGCCCAGTGACCAGTAGCGCGTGCTGTTGCGCTGAGTGGAGGTGACTCGCGCCTCAGCGCAACGCCACCTGCCATAGCCTGGCAATATCGGTCGCCCGCGCCTTCAGCAGTACCCCGGCTTCGGTACAGGCCCGCTCCAGGGTCATCGGCCCGCTGGCCAGGGCAAACGCAGCATCGATACCATGGGCGTAGAGCTGTTGGTAGCCCTCGCCGAGCGTGCCGGCCAGCACCACCACCGGTACGCCATGACGCTTGGCGACGCGGGCCACGCCCATGGGCGTCTTGCCGCGCAGGGTCTGGGCATCGAAGCGCCCTTCTCCGGTGATCACCAGGTCGGCGCCCTGCACCAGGGCGTCGAGGCCGGCCAGGTCCGCGACCACCTCGACTCCTGGGCGGAAGCGAGCGCCCATGAATGCCTTGGCGGCGAAGCCCATGCCGCCGGCCGCACCGCAGCCCGGGAAGTCGCGTACATCCTTGCCCAGCAGTTGCGCGCAATGGTCGGCGAAATGGCCCAGAGCCTGATCCAGCACCTGCACCTGCTCAGGGTTTGCTCCTTTTTGCGGACCGAAGATCGCCGAGGCACCATGGGGGCCGCACAGGGGGTTGTCGACATCGGCGGCCACTTCCACCTGGACTTCGGCCAAACGCGGGTCCAGGTCACTGGCATCGATTCGCGCCAGGCCGGCCAAGGCCTGCCCGCCTTCTGCCAGCGGTTGTCCGTCTGCATCCAGCAAGCGCAGGCCGAGCGCACGCAGCATACCGCTGCCGCCATCGTTGGTCGCGCTGCCGCCAATGGCCAAGACGATACGCGTGGCGCCGGCGGCCAGAGCCGCAGCGATCAGCTCGCCGGTGCCCCAGGTGCTGCTGCGACAGGCGTCGCGCTGGCCGGTGGGCACCAATTGCAGGCCGCTGGCCTGGGCCATTTCGATGATCGCCGTGCGGCTGGATGCCAGCCACCCCCAGCCGGCTTCGACCGACGCGCCCAGCGGACCACGCACCACCTGGCGACGCAGTTCGCCCTGGCTGGCGGCGAGGATCGCCTCCATGGTGCCTTCGCCACCATCGGCCATGGGGCATTCGACCAGTTCCGCGTCCGGCCAAACCTCGGCCAGACCCGCACCGATGGCGCGGGCGACAGCGGCAGCGTCGAGGCTGTCCTTGAACGAATCGGGGGCGATGACGACTTTCATGGGGATTCTCCTGATCCAGATAACCCGCATGCTGACAGGTGTAGCGCAAGGTGGCCTCTGGCGGATGCACAAAAGTGTGGTGGTGGTGTTTGGGCGAATGCCTGCGGCGCGGAATTTCCAGGGGCATTACGGGCCCCCATCGCCGGCAAGCCGGCTCCCACACGGCCGGTGACAAGGCCGAAAAAAGCGCTAGACGGCCAGGGTTATTGCGCTGGCAGCAACTGCAACCCCAAATACAGGCTCAACATGCCCTCCAGCCGCAACGGGTCCACCTCGCCGACCTCGGCAATCCGCTCCAGGCGGTACCGCAGGCTGTTGCGGTGGATCCCCAGCGCGTCGGCGCAGGCCTGGCTCTGCCCGTCGTGGGCGCACCAGGCGCGCAGGGTCGCCAGCAGTTGCCCACTGGTGTCCTTGGCGCGGATGCGCTGCAACGGCTCGAGCAGTTCCTCCAGGGCATCGTCGTTGCGGTGGCGCCAGAGCAAGGCGGGCAACCGGTAACGGCCAAGGCTGAGCAGGCGCTCGCCTGGCAGCACTTCACGACCATACGCCAGCAAGTCCCGAATCCGCCGGTAGCCGCGACGTAATTGCTCCAAGCTATGCGCCACGTTGCCCAGGGCCAGGCGCTCGACCTGCCAGCCATGGCGTGCCAGGCGCTCGACCAGGCGCTGCTCGTCCAAGGCCACGCTCGCCGGGCGACACCAGAGCAGCGAATGCCGCGCCGGGCTGACGCACCAGCTGTCCGGGAAGCGGCTCATCAACCAGCCGGCCAAGGTTTCCGCCGGTGGCCCGGACTCGAGCTCGAACAGGCAGGGCACCCGGGCCAATTGGGGTCTGAGGCCCAACTGCCGAGCCTCGTCGAGCAAGCGCGGTGAGTCGCCGCTGCTACCCAGCAGCAAGGCCAATAGGTCATCGCAGCGTTGGCGCCGCCATTGCTGCTCCACTTGCAGGTGACGCTGGGCCAGGAGCATCTCGGCAGTCATGCGCACCAGCTCGCCGTATGTGCGCAACTGCTGCGGGTCCCCCGTCAACCCCAACACTCCGATCAGCCGACCATCGAGCATCAAGGGCAGGTTCACCCCCGGTTGCACGCCCTTCAGGCATTTGGCCGCGTCCACGTCCAGCTCGACGATCCGGCCGTTGGCCAATACCAGTTGCGCGCCTTCGTGGCGGGTGTTGATCCGCTCCGGCTCGCCACTGCCGAGGATCAGGCCCTGGCTATCCATGACATTGACGTTGCACGGGAGGATGGCCATCGCCCGGTCGACGATGTCCTGCGCCAGGTCGTGGTCCAGTTCGAACATGCAAGGATCCTTGGTAGGCTTTGGTCGCCGGCACAGCAGCTGGCGCCAGAGGCTGTGCAAAAGCACAAAGACAGCCGCGCCGTGCTCATCGAGACTCGTCAGGGCGAGCGCCGGAACAGGCGACGCGGCGACAACCATAACAAAAGAGAACCCGATCATGGCACACAGCCCCGCCCCTGACCAAGGCAAAGACATCACCCGCGATGCACTGTACCGGCGCATCACCCTGCGGCTGATTCCGTTCATTTTCATCTGCTACCTGTTCAACTACCTGGACCGCGTCAACGTCGGCTTCGCCAAGCTGCAGATGCTCGACGCGCTGCAGTTCAGCGAAACCGTCTACGGCCTCGGCGCCGGTATCTTCTTCATCGGCTACGTGCTGTGCGGCCTGCCCAGCAACCTGGCGCTCAACCGCTTCGGCCCGCGGCGTTGGATCGCGGTGATGATGATCGCCTGGGGCACCCTTTCGACCTGCCTGCTGTTCGTCACCACCCCCACCGAGTTCTACGCCCTGCGCCTGCTCACCGGCGCCGCCGAGGCGGGCTTCTTCCCGGGCGTGGTGCTGTACCTGTCGCGCTGGTTCCCGGCTGACCGCCGCGGCCGCATCATGGCGCTGTTCATGTCGGCGATCCCGGTCTCGGGCCTGCTCGGCGGGCCGTTCTCCGGCTGGATCCTCGACCACTTCGCCGCCGGTCAGCATGGCCTGGCCGGCTGGCAGTGGATGTTCCTGATCCAGGGCCTGCCCACCGTCGCGCTGGGGATCCTGGCGGTCATGTTGCTCAGTGACGGCTACCAGAAAGCGGCCTGGCTGAGCCCGGCCGAACGCCAGCTGATCGAAGCCGACCTCAAGGCCGACGCGGCCTCCAAGCCAGCCGCCCGCGGTGATGGCGTGCTCGCCGTGCTGAGCAATCCGTTGATCTGGACCTTCGGCTTCGTCTATTTCTGCATCCAGAGCGGTGTATATGCGATCAACTTCTGGCTGCCGTCGATCATCAAGAACCTGGGCTTCGACAGCCCACTGCTGATCGGTTGGCTGAGCGCGATCCCGTACCTGCTGGCGGGGGTGTTCATGATTGTCGTCGGCCGCTCGGCTGACCTGCGCAACGAACGCCGCTGGCACCTTGTGGTACCGATGCTGATGGGCGCCATCGGCCTGCTGATCGCGGTGAACTTCGCCCAGAACCCGACCATCGCCCTGCTCGGGCTGTCCATCGCCACCATGGGCGCGCTCACCGGCCTGCCGATGTTCTGGCCGATGCCGACGGCCCTGCTCAGCGCCAGTGCCGCAGTGGCGGGCCTGGCGATCATCAACTCGGTGGGCCAGATGGCGGGCTTCCTGAGCCCTTACCTGGTCGGTTTCATCAAGGACCAGACCGGCTCGACCGATGCCGCGCTGTATTCGCTGGCGGCGTTGATCGTGTTCGGCAGCCTGGTGGCGCTGCGGGTGACCCGTGCCGGTGCGCTGAAGGCCGTTCGCGCCGACTGACAAGCCAGGTCTGCGCTGCACATGCGGCGCAGACGCTTGTGGGGCCGGCGGTGCGACTTGTCCCGGGATCAAGGGGCGAAGCCCTTGCCAGGCGACGGTGATAGTGGGCCCGCGGCACCCCGATCGTCGGTTGCTTGCATCCCCTGCGCGACAAGGGCGTCAAATGGACCTGAACGGTTCTATGGAGACGCCCCATGGCCCAGCACAGCGTGGCCCGCCTCGACCAGCTCGACGAACGCAAGCCCCTGCGAGCCCAGGCCGGCACCGAAGAAATCATCCTCATTCGCCAAGGCGACCAGGTCCACGCCTACCAAGGCAACTGCCCACATGCCGGGGCACCCCTCGAAGAAGGCGCCTTGTGCGGCGGCCTGCTGGTCTGCCCCTGGCACAAGGCGGCCTTCGCCGTGGACGAGGGCGCCGTGTGCGAACCTCCAGCCCTGGCGGACCTGCGCCGCTACCCGGTGCAGGTCAAGGACGGCGAGATCTGGGTCGATGACCAGGCCATGCCGGTAAACGACCCGCCCCGACACAGCGACGCCCGCTGTTTCGTGGTGATCGGGGCCGGCGCCGCAGGTACCGCGGCCGTGGCCACGTTACTGGGGCACGGTTTCGGTGGTCGCCTGGTGTGGGTGGACCAGGAGCGCCAGCCCTCCTACGACCGTACCGCCCTGAGCAAGTTCGTCATCGCCGGGCAGATGCCACCCGACGAGGTCCCTGCCCTGCTGGAGCCCGGCGCCTTGCGCCGTGGCCATCTGGAGCGCGTGTACGGCAAGGTGCGCATCCTCGATGTCGACAAACGCCAGGTGGTCCTGGCCGACGGCAAGCGTCTGGACTACGACGCCGCCCTGCTGGCCACCGGCGGCAAGCCCAAGCGCCTGGATCTTCCGGGCGCACAGTTGCCAGGCATCTGCCTGCTGCGCTCCCGGGACGACGCCGCCCACCTACTCGACGCGGCCGAGCCGGGGCAATCGGTGGTCATCGTCGGCGATGGGTTCATCGGCCTGGAGGCGGCCTCGGCGTTGCGCAAGCAGGGTTTGAACGTGCATGTGGTGACCCGCCATGACATTCCCCTGGCCAAGCAACTTGGCGAGCGCATCGGCCGCACTTTGCGCGAGCTGCACGAGCGCAAGGGCGTGGTGTTCCATGGGCCCACCGAGGTGCAGCGCTTCGAAGGCACGGACAGGGTCCAGGCGGTGCTGCTGGCCAACGGCGAGCGCCTGGACGCCCCCTTGGTCCTGCTGGGCGTCGGCGTAAAGCCAGCGACTGCCTTCGTGCATGGCCTGCCCCTGGCCGATGACCAGTCGCTGGTGGTGAACGCTCAGATGCAGGCCGCCGAAGGCCTTTGGGCCGCCGGGGATATCGCCACGTTCCCCCTCACCGGCCGCCCGGCGCGCATCGAACATTGGCGCCTGGCCCAGCAGCATGGCGTCATTGCCGCCGCCAACATGCTCGGCGAGCAGCGCCGTTACGACGACGTGCCGTTTTTCTGGACCTACCAGCACGGGCGCACCCTGGAGGTGCTCGGCCACGGGCGCAACTGGAACCGCATCGAGTACGTCGGCGAACCGGAACAAGGCAACTTCATCGCCCTGCAATGTATCGACGACCAGGTCGAAGCGGTGATCGCCAAAGGTTATTCCAGGGCCATGGCTGCCTTGTCGCAGCGGATGAAGCGGCCGCTGACCAGCCGCGAGGCACGGGAATTGATCGATGCATGGCCGGATTGAGAATTCGGTTCACCCTCCGCACCCGAGGCCCGGTATTCTCGCAGAGGCGTCTTACCGTTGACGGGCCAAGCCTTTCAATGCCCGGGGGATATGTGTAAAACAGCTCGACACTCCCAGACAAAAGGCCCCCAGCATGATCTACCGTTCCCTCGGCCATAGTGGCCTCCAGGTCTCCGCGCTCACCCTGGGCAGCATGATGTTCGGCGAGCAGACCAGCACCGAGGACTCGCTGCGCATCATCGACAAAGCCTGGGACCAGGGCATCAATTTCATCGACACCGCTGACGTCTACAACGCTGGCCGTTCGGAGGAGATCGTCGGTGAAGCCGTGGCGCGCCATCGCCAGGACTGGATCGTCGCTTCCAAGGCCGGCTATGGCCCGGTGGACGGGGTGCCGAACCGCAGCGGGCTGTCGCGCAAGCACCTGTTCAATGCCCTCGACGCCTCCCTGACGCGCATGGGCCTGGACTACCTGGACATCTACTACTTGCACCGCGAAGACCACAACGTGCCGCTGGAAGAGACCGTACGGGCGATCGGCGATCTGCTGCAGCAGGGCAAGATCCGCTATTGGGGCGTGTCCAACTTCCGCGGCTGGCGCATCGCCGAAATCTGCAATCTGGCCGAGCGCCTGGGTGTGGCCAAGCCTGTGGTGAGCCAGCCGCTGTACAACATCGTCAACCGCCAGGCCGAACCTGAACAGCTGACCGCCGCGGCCTACCACGGCCTGGGTGTGGTGCCGTTCAGCCCGCTGGCCCGTGGCGTGCTCAGCGGCAAATATGCGCCGGGCTCAACGCCCGACGCCGGCAGCCGCGCCGGGCGCCAGGACAAGCGCATCATGGAGGTCGAATGGCGCCAGGAGTCATTGGCCATCGCTCAGAAGATCCACGCCTATACCGATGCCAAGGGTGTGGGTATCGTCGAGTTCGCCATCGCCTGGGTGCTGAACAATCGCCTGGTCAGCTCGGCGATCGTCGGCCCGCGTACCGAGGCCCAGTGGGATACCTATGCGGGCGCGCTGGAGGTGAAGATCAGCGCCGAGGACGAGGCCTTCATCGATTCGCTGGTGACCCCGGGGCATGCCTCGACACCCGGTTTCAACGATGTGGCGCATTTCGTCACCGGGCGGTTGCCACGCGCCTGAGCCGACGTGGTCGCGCTGCGGCCGATCACGGGGCGAGCCTGCTCCCACAGGGCTGCGGGAGCAGGTGGTGGGGAAATGTTGCGCTCAGCGCCCTACTTCGGCGGCCTGCGCCGGGCCCAGGTATTTCTGGGTCCAGGCCGCCAGGGGCAGCGGTGGCTGCTGCTCGACGATGCGTCGCCAGATCAGCACCAGGTCCTGGGCGTTGAACATCGAACCGACGCCGTCGCCCAGCCACAGCGTGGGGGTACCGGCGGTCCAGTGGCCTGCTCCATCACGGCTGGCCATGTTGAAGCGGAAGGTGTAGTTACCCGGTATGCCCATGCGCAGGTCGGTCACGACCAGGGCATCGCCCACCACGTCATAGCGCAGCCAGCCATCGGTGAACCAGCGCAGACGCTCGTGCAGCGGCACGCCGTCGAGCACCTTGGCCGCGTCCAGGTTCAGCGACTGGCGCTGCATTTCCGGCGGTTCGCGGTCGAACAGGCTACTGACGCCTTCGTAGTAATGCCCGTCGGGGGTCTTGGCCAGCACGCGCCATACCAGGCTGTTGAACGCGATCGGCACGGCCCGCACTTCGATGACGGCGATGCCCTGCTGGTCCAGCGCGAACTGGAAACGCTGCTCGGCCGCCATGCGCCCGGCCAGGCCAAAGCCCAGGTAGGCGGTGCTGAACACCAGCGCCAGGGTCAGCAGCGGGATCGCCCTGCCCTGCATCCCCCTGAATGCCGCGTACAGCACGGCCGCGAGCAACGGCACGGTGTACACCGGGTCGATGATGAACACCGCCGCCCAACTCTCCGGAGTGAGGTGCAATGGCCAGAACAACTGGGTGCCATAGACCGTGAAGGCATCGAGGATCGGGTGTGTCACCAGGGCCAGCCAGAAGGCCAGGAACAGCCTCGGCCAGCGATAATCCTTCTCGGGCCAGCGCCTTCGGCCGATCGCGCTCACCAGCCAGGCCAGCAGCAGGGCCAGGCCGGTGAGGACGAAGATCGAATGGGAAAAGCCCCGGTGGTAGGTCATCTGCGACACCGGGTCGGCGTAGCGAATGACCACGTCCAGGTCCGGCAAGGTGCCCAGGGCCGCGCCGTAAAGCAATGAGCGGCGACCCTGAATGCGCCCCAGCACCGCACCTTGCAAGGCCGCGCCGAGGACGGCTTGGGTCAGTGAATCCAAGGTAGAACCCCCTGAGAACATCGTTTTCAGGAAACTACCTTCATCCTGGCTGACAGTGCAAACTGTGCCGAAGCCTCCCCTTATTTTTGCGGACTATTTGTGGGGCGGGCTTGTCCTGCAATTGGGCCGGGCCCGATATCACCGTCGCTTGGCAAGGGCTGGGTGATCTGCCAATAGCCGTTATAGGCAGAGCCTGCGGCCTCCTGTCGCAGGGGGCAGCCCCTTGGGTAAAACGCGCCGAGGCCTTAGAATCGCGCCTCCTTTTCGCCCCGTTGCCTATCCCAAGCCCCAACTGCCCCCCAAAGCGGTGAGCGGCGTCTGGGTCGCATCCCTTGCCAGGCACGCCCGCGCAGCCCTTGCGCCGTCGAAAAGGCACACTCGTGGCTTTCTCCAACTAGAGGTAACTATGTCTGCGCGTTTGCTGGCCATGGCGCTGGCACCCCTGCTTGGGCTGTTCATCATTGCCCTGGGCAACGGCTTCCTGTCTTCCCTCACTACCTTGCGCCTGGGCGATGCCGGTGAATCGGCGACCATGATCGGTATCGTCTCGTCGGCCTATTTCATCGGCCTCACCCTCGGCGCGATCTTCAACGACCGGCTGATCCTGCGTATCGGCCATATCCGCGCCTACACCAGTTTCGCGTCCTTGATCGCAGCGACCATCCTGCTGCAGGGGTTGTTCTACGACACCACCTGGTGGTTCGCCCTGCGCCTGATCAACGGCTGGGCTGCGGTCGGCGTGTTCCTGGTCATCGAAAGCTGGCTGCTGCTGGCAGGCGACCCGAAGATCCGCGGCCGCCTGCTGGCGCTGTACATGATTGCCTTCTACGGTGCCGGCGTGCTGGCCCAGGCCACCCTGGGCGAAATCACCGGTTGGGGCGCTACCGCACCGTTCATGGTCGCGGGCATGCTGGCCACGCTGTCGGTGGTGCCGATCGTGGTGTTACCGCGGGTGTCGCCACTGCTTGACCAGGTCGAACCGCTCAAGCCGCGCCAACTGCTCGGCATCGCCCCCACTGGCCTGGTGGGCTGCTTCGGCTCGGGCGTGGCCATCGCCGGCATCTATGCCCTGCTGCCGCTGTACCTGCAGCGTATCGGCATGGACGTGGGCGAGGTTGGCGAAATGATGGCCTGGGTGATCCTCGGCGCGATGCTGTTGCAGTACCCGGTCGGGCGCTGGTCCGACCGTAAGGACCGCCAGCTGGTGCTGATCGCCCTGGCGGCGATGTGTACCGTGCTGTCGGTGGTGATCGTGCTGCTGCCTTCCGATTCGGCGTTGCTGCCGACCATGCTGTTCCTGCTCGGTGGCGGTGTGTTCGCGCTGTACCCGGTGGCGGTCAGCAGCGCTGCCGACCGCGCCCCGTCCGATGCCCTGGTGCCGATGATCCAAGGCCTGCTGTTGATCAACTCGCTGGGCTCGTCCATGGCCCCGCTGGCCATCTCGCCGGTGATGAGCGCCTATGGCGAGGCCGGGCTGTTCTGGGCCTTCGCGGTGATCAACCTGGCCATGGTCGGCTTCTTCGTGTGGCGGCGTGGCAAGCGCCCGGCACCGGAGCACCCGGCACCGTTCGCCCCGGCGGCCACCTTCTCGCCGACCGGCGCGGAGCTGCGGGTCACCGAGGAATTGATGCACGCCGCCCAGGAGCATCCGACCATGGCCGATGCGGTAAGCGGCGAAAACCCGGTACACCGGGCCGAGACCCACTGACTGCCCAGGGGCTGCGGAGCAGCCCCTACCGCTGGTCGCCTGCCGGGCACCCTGCCCGGCCCTGGGCAGACGAACCTAGTGTGGTTGTTATTTGTGAACACCACACGAAGACAATCATCCCGACAGGAGATTCGCCATGGTTCGCTTCCAGCCCCTGCTCCTTGCCCTGTGCCTGGGCCTTTCCAGTGGCGCCGCAGTTGCCGCCACGGACATGAACGGCACCGCCAGCCCTCCCCACGACGACCACACCTCGGGCGAGCACCCTCGCGGCAGCACGGCCGGTGAAGGCAGCAGCACCAACAACCCCGGCGGCACTCAGGACAACGACAGTAGCGACACCGGCACCGATTCCGATGCAGCCGACGGCACTACCGGTGGTTCGAACAACACCGGCGAAGCGACCGGCACCGGCGCAGGCGGCTCCGGCGGTACCGCCGAGGACCAAGACAGCCGCTGAACGCCAGCAGAACCTTCAGGAGCAGGCCTGCGCGCGAACCCCGGCGCCACCAGTGCCATGCCCCGTGCCGTCAGCGCCAGTAACGTGCGTCGTCTGCCACGCGCTCGTGGGCCTGGAACAACACCGGCAACTGCTCCTTGAGAAAGTCCAGCCACGTACGCACCTTGGCGTCGAGGTAATGGCGCGATGGGTAAATCGCGTAGATCTCCCGCTGACGCAGGCGGTGGGGCGCCAGGAGTCGACACAGGCGCCCCTCCTCGATCGCCTGTGTTGCCGAATAATACGGCAGCAGGCCAATCCCCATGCCCAGCTCGGTGGCCTTGAGCATGGCGTCAGCGACATTGGTGAGGAAGGTGTCCTGGGGCACGATCACACAGTTGTCCGGCCCTTCGAACGACCAATCCTCCTCGAACAACGGGTCGACCGTGCGTAGGCAGACATGCTGGTGCAGATCTTGCGGGCGCTGGGGCACGCCATGGCGAGCCAGGTACTCGGGAGAGGCGCAGAGAATGCTGTAGATACTGCCCAGCGGGATGGCGATCAACTGCGAGTCCGGCAGGCCTTGGCCGATGGTGATCACCACGTCCTGGCCATCGGCCACCGCATCCGGGTTGCGCTGGGACAGGGTCAGCTCCATCACCACGTCCGGGCAGGCGGCGTTGTAGCGGGCCACCAGCGGCATCATCAACAGGCCCAGACCATGGGTGCAATGAAAACGCAGGCGGCCGCGGGGCGTGAGGTGGGCGCCGCGGGCTTCGTCCATGGCTTCCTCGGTGAGCAGCATGATCTGCCGCGAACGCTCCAGAAAACGCTCCCCCGCCTCGCTCATGCGCAGCCTGCGGGTGGTGCGGTGCAGCAGGCGGGTCTGCAGCTGGTTCTCCAGCTCCGCAACGATGCGCGACACCTGCGCGGCAGAAATATCCAGGGCATTGGCCGCAGCGGCGAAGCTGCCGCATTCCACTACCCGGGCGAAGGTTCGCATGGCGTGCAGCATGTCCATATCAACGCGCTCCTGTGATGGCATTCATGCATCAAAGGCAGGAATCTATCACGAAACAGCCCATTTATCGCTGATCCCTAAGCAATCCATCATGGGTCATCACCGATTAAAGGAGACCGCCATGAAAGGCTCGATCGCGTTCCTTGCCCTGTTCACATCCCTCGCTTCGTTCACTGCCTTCGCCGCCCCGGCCACCACACAACCGGTCGGCACCCCCAGTCAGACTTACGAATACGGCATGCCTTTGGACGTGGCCAAGGTGATTTCCATCACCCCCGCCAGCAATGCGGCCGATTGTGCGGTGGGCACCGCGCAGATGGTTTATGTCGACCACGAAGGCCAGACCCACAAGGTCAAGTACCAGGAAATGGGCAACTGCTCGCAGCTGTAGCGTCAGGTCACGCCAACAGCTGTTCGATCCACCGCACCTGCGTCGCCACTTCCTGGACCTTCTGCTCCGGCACGCCCTGGCGGGCTCGCACGAAATGCGCCATGACCCGACGCTTGCGCTTGAGGTTCAAGCCCCACTTGGCCAGGAAGGCCGGGCTGCGCTCCTGCATCAGCAAGGGGCCGAAGTACAGCTCCTGGGGCGAATAGGCCACCGCCTCGCAGCGTTCGGCAACGATGATCTCGTAGGTGAACGCATTTTCCTCCAGCAATTCCTCGCACAGGATGCGGTAGTCGTTTTCCATCAGCCATTCACGCAGGGTGCCCTCACGCACGTTGGGCTGCAGCACCAGGCGCTCCTTGCCGCTCAGGCGGTGCTTGCCGCGCTCGAGGATCTCGCGGATCTTCTCGCCGCCCATGCCGCACAGGCTGATGGCGGTGATGCCGTCCTGCGGCTCGATGGCATCCAGGCCGTCGGCCAGGCGCACGGTGATGCGCGCTTCCAGGCCGTTCTTGCGTACCTTGCGCTGGGCCGAATGATACGGCGTCGGCGCGGCCTCGCCGGCCACAGCCGCCTCGATGCAGCCGCGCAGCATCAGCGCCACCGGCAGGTAGCCGTGGTCCGAGCCGATATCGGCCAGGCGCGCGCCGGCCGGCACATGCGCCGCCACGCGCTCCAGACGCATCGATAATGTCTGTTCGTTCAACCCTTGCCCCTTCTTGCAACGCTTGCCCGACACCCTCGACCGGACCGGGGCGCGATTCTGACCGCCCTCGCTGCGCTTTTCAAATGCACGCGACCAGGGCCACGGCTCGACCCGGCCAAGCCGCTCGCGTAGGCTTGCGAGTTTCCTTCCGTTGCAAGGCGAATCAACCATGGCAGATATCCTCTTCACTCCCGACAGCGACCCGGAATCCATCTCCTCCGACGTGGCCGAGTTCAACGGCCTGCTGGTCACCACCCAGATCCCGACCCGCCCCGACGGCAGCTTGGCGCTGGGCGATATCGTCGAGCAGAGCGAATGCACTCTGCAGGCGCTCAAGGACGCCCTGGAGCGTGCCGGCAGCTCGATGGACCGCGTCGTGCACCTGACTATCTACCTGACCGACATGGCCGACCGCCCGGCTTTCAATGAGGTCTACCAGCGCTTCTTCAGCAAGCCGTGGCCGGTGCGTGCCGCGGTGGGCGTGGCGTCGCTGGCCTTCGAAGGCATGCGCGTGGAAGTAACCGCAATGGCCGCCAAGGCCTGATCCCTGGCACCCCGTGGCTGGGTCTGCTTCGCAGCCCAATCGCGGGCAAGCCCGCTCCCACAGACCTGCGTCACCTCCCTTGTAGGAGCGGCCTTGTGCCGCGATTAGGCCGGGCCCGATATCACCGTCGCCTGGCCCTTGATCGCGGGGCAAGCCCGCTCCCACACCTCCCTGTAGGAGCGGCCTTGTGCCGCGAAAGGGCTGCGCCGCAGCCCCCTTTGGGCAGCCAATGGATGCTCCCGGGCCATTTCACCGGTACAATGCGCGCCTTGCCCGTGACAGCCCGACCATAACGATATGTCCCTCCCAAAGAATCACCTGGAACTGCTCAGCCCCGCCCGTGACGTGGCCATTGCCCGCGAAGCGATCCTGCATGGCGCCGACGCCATCTACATCGGCGGCCCCAGCTTCGGTGCGCGCCACAATGCCTGCAACGAAGTCAGCGACATCGCCGGGCTGGTGGAATTCGCCCACCGCTACCACGCGCGGGTCTTCACCACCATCAACACCATCCTCCACGACAACGAGCTCGAACCCGCCCGCCAGCTGATCCACCAGCTGTACGACGCCGGCGTCGACGCCTTGATCGTCCAGGACCTGGGGGTGATGGAGCTGGACATCCCGCCGATCGAGCTGCACGCCAGCACCCAGACCGACATCCGCACCCTGGCACGGGCCAAGTTCCTCGACCAGGCCGGCTTCTCCCAACTGGTGCTGGCCCGCGAATTGAACCTGCAGCAGATTCGTGCCATCGCCGCCGAGACCGACGCGGCCATCGAGTTCTTCATCCATGGCGCCCTGTGCGTGGCCTTCTCCGGCCAGTGCAACATCTCCCATGCCCAGACCGGCCGCAGCGCCAACCGTGGCGACTGCTCCCAGGCCTGCCGCCTGCCCTACACCCTCAAGGATGACCAGGGCCGCGTGGTGGCGTTCGAGAAGCACCTGCTGTCGATGAAGGACAACAACCAGACCGCCAACCTGAGCGACCTGGTGGACGCCGGCGTGCGCTCGTTCAAGATCGAGGGCCGCTACAAGGACATGGGCTACGTGAAGAACATCACCGCCCACTACCGCAAGGAGTTGGATGCGATCCTCGAAGGCCGCCCGGACCTGGCGCGCGCCTCCAGCGGGCGCACCGAACACTTCTTCGTGCCCGACCCGGACAAGACCTTCCACCGCGGCAGCACCGACTACTTCGTCAGCGACCGCAAGATCGACATTGGCGCCTTCGACTCCCCGACCTTCACCGGCCTGCCAGTAGGCGTGGTGGAGAAAGTCGGCAAGCGCGACCTGCTGGTGGTCACCGAAGTGCCGCTGACCAACGGCGACGGTCTCAATGTACTGGTCAAGCGCGAAGTGGTGGGTTTTCGCGCCAACATCGCCGAGCCCAAGGGCGAGTTCGAGGAAGACGGCCAGACGCGCTACCGCTACCGGGTCGAGCCCAACGAAATGCCCGAAGGCCTGCACAAGCTGCGCCCCAACCACCCGCTGTCGCGTAACCTGGACCACAACTGGCAACAGGCACTGCAGCGCACCTCCGCCGAGCGCCGCGTGGGCGTGCAATGGCACGCCGTGCTGCGCGAACAGCGCCTGGCCCTGACCGTCACCAGCGAGGAAGGCATCAGCGTGCAGGTGGCCCTCGATGGCCCGTTCGGCGCCGCCAACAAGCCACAGCAGGCCCTGGACCAACTGCATGACCTGCTCGGCCAGCTGGGCACCACCCAGTACCACGCCGATGCCATAGAACTGGACGCACCCCAGGCGTATTTCATCCCCAACTCGCAGCTCAAGGCCCTGCGCCGCGAGGCCATCGAGGCCCTGACCGAGGCACGGGTCAAGGCGCACCCGCGTGGCGGGCGCAAGGCCGAGACCAACCCACCGCCGGTCTACCCAGAGGCGCACCTGTCGTTCTTGGCCAATGTCTACAACCAGAAGGCCCGCGACTTCTACCACCGCCATGGGGTGCAGCTGATCGACGCCGCCTTCGAAGCCCACGAGGAGCATGGCGAAGTGCCAGTGATGATCACCAAGCACTGCCTGCGCTTCTCGTTCAACCTATGCCCTAAGCAGGCCAAGGGCGTCACCGGCGTGCGCACCAAGGTCGCGCCGATGCAGTTGGTGCATGGCGATGAAGTATTGACCCTGAAGTTCGACTGCAAGCCCTGCGAGATGCACGTGGTCGGCAAGATCAAGGATCACATCCTCGACCTGCCCACCCCAGGCAGCGCCGTGGCCCAGGTGGTCGGCCACATCAGTCCGCAAGACCTGCTCAAGACCATTCCCCGCGCGCCGCACTGAGCGCGTAGCCCGCTCCACAGGGAGCGGGCTGGTCCCGTGATCGGGCCGCAAAGCGGCCCCTTTTCGCACGTTCATCAATTGGTACTCTGGTACACCAAATACCGCTGTAAACGATAATTCCTATCAGTTATGATCCGCGCCTCCCGCCCCCGTAGGATCGTACTGCAATGCGTCGTGCGTTCGTTTCACTCTGCCTCATCAATGCCGTAGCGCCCTTCGCCCTGGCTGAACCAGCGGCGCCTCTGGAACTGCAAGCCGTCAACATCGATGCCGCCAGCGAGCTGGAGCGTGCCGACGGCCCTGTGATCGGCTACCGGGCAACCCGCTCGGCCAGCGCTACACGCACCGACACCGCACTTCATGAAACGCCGCAGTCGGTCAGTGTCGTGCCCAAAGATGTACTGGAAGACACCGCCGCCACTCGCCTGCAGGATGGCCTGGACTACGCTGGCGGTGTGGGACGCGCCAACAACTTCGGCGGCCAAGGCCTGACCACCTTCACCGTGCGCGGCTTCACCACGGGCGAGTTCTACCGCAACGGCTTCCCCATCAACCGCGGCTACCCGAACGCCCCCGACGCCAACACCGTCGAGCGTCTCGAAGTGCTACGCGGCCCGGCCACCAGCCTGTATGGCCGCGGCGACCCCGGCGGTACCTTCAACGCGGTCAGCAAGCAGCCCCTGGCCGAGCCCAAGGTGACCCTGGGCAGCCAGTTCGATGATCAGGGCATGCACCGCGCCACGCTCGATGCCACCGGCCCGCTCAGCGAGGACGGACGCCTGGCCTATCGCCTGAACCTGCTCGGCGAAGGCGGCGAGACCTTCCGCGATGACGTGGAGACCGAGCGCTACGACGTCGCCCCGGTGCTCAGCTGGCAGGTCAACGACACCACGCGCATCGTGTTCGAAGGCGATTTCATGCGCAACAACCACCCCCTGGACCGCGGCCTCACCCGCCTCCCGACCCAACGCGGCACGGCCTCGCGCGATACCAACATCTGGGAAAAAGGCACCGACAACCTGCTGCACAACGATAACAACATGGCCCAGCTGCGTTTCGAGCACCAGCTCAACGACGACTGGACCCTGGGCGGCGGCATGCAGTGGCTCGACGGCACCCTCAAGGGCAATGCCGTTGAAGCCAACAAGCTCCAGGCCGATGGCCATACCCTGGGGCGCAACTTCAACTACCGCAAACTGGAATGGACAGACCGGGACTACCAGCTCAACCTGACCGGCCACTTCGACACCGCAGGCTTTGCCCATACCCTGCTGACCGGCATCGAATACGAAGATTATGATTACCAATCGATCATTCGCCGCTCAGCTGGCGGGGAGACGGACTACCCCATCGACATCTTCGATCCGGTCCTGGGCCAGTCGCGCCCCGAACTGGGCCTCCCCACCACCAATGACAAGGAAAACCTCAAGACCTGGGCGGTCTTCATTCAGGACCAGGTTGCCCTGACCGAACGGCTCAAGGTCTTGGCGGGCCTGCGCTTCGAGCGCTTCGAGCACCAGTACGACAACTACCTGCCAGGTGCTGCTGACTGGACCGCCGCCGACAATGCCGTGACTCCACGCCTGGGCGTGATCTACGACCTGACCGACACCGTCGCCGTGTACGCCAACACCGCCCGTTCGTTCAAGCCCAACAGTGGTGCCAGCCGGCAAGGCCAGGGCTTCGACCCGGAAAAAGGCAAGTCGTATGAACTGGGCGTCAAGTGGGAAGCGTTGGATCGCCAGCTGAGCGTCGATGCGGCCATCTACCACATCGTCAAGGAGAACGTCCTGGCCAACGACCCGCAGGATCCCACCGGCACCTACAAGGTCGCCGCCGGCGAAGTGCGCAGCCGTGGCCTGGACATCACCGTGGCCGGCAACATCACCCCCGAATGGCGAATGATCGGTGGCTACGCCTATGTCGATGCCGAGGTGACCAAAGATACGAGCCTGCCTGATGGCACCCGCCTGGCCAACATTCCACGCAATAGCTTCAGCCTGCTCAATACCTACGAGTTCCAGGACGGGCTGGCCAAGGGCCTGGGCCTGGGCATGGGCGTGAAGTACATCGACGAACGCGCCGGGCGGACCGCGGCGACCACCTATACCATGCAGCAATACACCGTGGTCGACCTGCTGGCGTTCTACCAGGTCAACGAGCATGTTCGGCTGAACCTGGACCTGAAGAACCTGTTCAACAAGGAATACGACGAAGGCGCCTTCAACAACTACGTCTACCCGGGTGCACCGCGCACGGTGCAGGCGGGTGTGAGCTATACCTTCTGAGGCATCGTATGGGGCTGATGCGCAGCCCTTTCGCGGCGCAAGGCCGCTCCTACAGGTACCTGTAGGAGCGGCCCGGTGCCGCGAAAGGGCCGCAAAGCGGCCCCAGATGCCTTACAGCAGCCCCACCTCCCTCGCCGTACGATCCACGGCAATCCTGGTCTTCTCCACCAGCTCATCGATATCCCCTCGGCCGGCCACCAACGCCGGCGCCATGATCATCCGGCCCAAGGTCGAGCGAATGATCACCCCCTCCTCGAACCCATAGGTCCGGCACTGCCAGGCCAGGTCGTTCTCGTTGGCGTAGCGCTTGCGGGTGGCCTTGTCCTCGGCGAATTGCAGCGCCGCCACCAGGCCGGCCCCCTGGATCTCGCCGATCAGCGGGTGCTCGCCGAACACCTCGCGCAGGCAGCGCTGCAGGTAGGGGCCCGTGTCGTCCTTGACCTGGCGCACGACGCCTTCGTCGCGCAGGGCCTTGAGGTTGGCGATGGCCACCGCCGCCGCCACCGGGTGGCCGGAATAGGTCAGGCCGTGGGCGAACACCCCGCCCCGCTCCACCAGCGCCTCGGCGATGCGCTTGGAAAGCACCAGGCCGCCCATGGGCACATAGCCGGAGGTCAGGCCCTTGGCGATGGACAAGGTGTCTGGCTCGAAGCCGAAGTGCTGGTGGGCGAACCATTCACCGGTACGGCCGAACCCGCCGATCACTTCGTCGGCGCACAGCAGCACGTCGTACTGACGGCAGATGCGCTGGATTTCCGGCCAGTAGCTCTGCGGCGGGAAGATCATGCCGCCCGCCCCCTGGAACGGCTCGGCGATGAAACCTGCGACATTCTCGGCCCCCAGCTCAAGAATCTTCTCCTCCAGCTGCAGGGCACAGCGCCGGCCGAACGCCTCAGGCGTCAGGTCGCCGCCTGCGGCGTACCAGTAGGGTTCGTCGATGTGCGCGACATCCGGGATCAAGCCGCCCATCTCGTGCATGAACTTCATGCCGCCCAGGGCCGTGGCCGCCAGGGTCGAGCCGTGGTAGCCATTCCAGCGGCCGATCATGATCTTCTTGCCCGGTTTGCCCATCACCTGCCAGTAGCGGCGTACGGTACGGATCAGCACCTCGTTGGCTTCGGAGCCTGAGTTGGTGTAGATCGCGTGGCTGTAGTGCCCCGGCAGCAGGCTGAACAACAGCTCGGACAGCTCGATCACGGCCGGGTGGGTGGTGTGGAAGAACATGTTGTAGTACGCCAACTGGTCCATCTGCGTGGCGGCGGCGGCGGTCAGGTCCTTGCGGCCATAGCCCAGCTGGGTGCACCACAAGCCCGACATGCCGTCGAGGTAACGTTTGCCGTCGTTGTCCCACAGGTGCAGGCCCTCGCCGCGTACGATGACCCGCGGGCCTTCGGCGTTGAGCGCTTTCTGGTCGAGGAAAGCATGGATGTGGTGCGCGGCATCGGCGTTCTGGTAGTCGCGGGTTTCACGTTGGGGCTGGAACGGTACGTTCATTGTTGTTCTCCGTAGATGGGGATCAGCGCAGCTGGAACCAGGTGGTCTTCAGTTGGGTGTACTTGTCGAACGAATGCAGCGAAAGGTCGCGGCCAAAGCCGGACTGGCGACCACCGCCGAAGGGCACCGTCACGTCCAGGGCATCGACGGTGTTGACTGACACGGTGCCGGCTTTCAGGCGCCGGGCCACACGGTGGGCGCGGTTGAGGTCATCACTCCACACCGAGGCAGCCAGCCCGTAGACGCTGTCGTTGGCCAGGCGCAGGGCTTGTTCTTCGTCATCGAACACACTCACCGCCAGCACCGGGCCGAAGATTTCCTCTCGGGCCAGGGCCATGTCGGCGCGCACGTCGGTGAACACGGTGGGGGCGATGAAATTGTCCGAGCCGTTGATGCTCAGGCGCTGGCCACCGCACAGCAGGCGCGCCCCGTCGGCCCGAGCCTGGTCGATGGCGGCGCTGATGCGCGCGCTCTGGCTCGCATCGACGATGGCACCGGCGCGGCTGGCCGGGTCCAGCGGGTCGCCGGGGAGCCAGTCGCGGGCCTTGAGCAGCAAGCGCTCGACGAACTCGTCGTGGATCGAACGTTGCACGTAGAGGCGCGAATTGGCCGAGCACACCTCGCCCTGGTTGAAAAAGATGCCGAACGCGGCCTTCTCGGCGGCCAGATCCAGGTCCTGGCAGTCGTCGAACACCAGGTTCGGGCTTTTGCCGCCGCACTCCAGCCACACCTGCTTGAGGTTGGACTGCGCCGCGTACTGCATGAAGTACTTGCCCACCTGGGTAGAGCCGGTGAACACCAGGCAGTCCACATCCGGGTGCAGGCCCAGGGCTCGGCCAGCGTGCTCGCCTAGGCCTGGCACGACATTCAGCACACCCTCTGGTAGCCCGGCCTCCAAGGCCAGTTCGGCCAGGCGCAGGGCCGAGAACGGCGACTGCTCGGCGGGTTTGAGCACCACGCTGTTGCCGGCGGCCAGGGCCGGAGCGACCTTCCAGGCGGCCATGTCCAGGGGGAAATTCCACGGTACCACCGCGCCGACCACGCCCAGCGCCTCGCGGGTGACGGTGGCCAGGACATTGCCGGCCGTGGGCGCGATCTGGTCGTAGAGCTTGTCCAGGGCTTCGCCGTACCAGGCGAACACCTGCGCGGCACCGGGCACATCGAGGGTGTAAGCATCCATCACCGGCTTGCCCATGTTCAGCGAGTCGAGCAGAGCCAGCTCTTCGCGGTGGGCCAGCATCAGTTCGGCCAGGCGCAGCAGTACGCGCTTGCGTGCCGCAGGCGCCATGCGTGCCCAAGGGCCCTGCTCGAAAGCCCGGCGCGCTGAGCGCACGGCCTGGTCGACCTCCGCCTCGCCGCACGCCGCGACCTGGGCCAGCAACCGGTTGGTCGCCGGGTTGATGGCTGCGAAGGTCACCCCCGAGCAGGCCGCGACCGGGCGACCGTCGATCAGGGCGGTATCGATGAAGCGTTGCTGTGCAGCGCGCTGCTGCCAATCGCTCAATGTATGCACGCAGGACTCCCTCACGGCCGCCGTGGCGGCCGATGGTTATGGTTGGCAATGGGATGACGCAGGTGGCTGGGTCAGCGCCTTCGCAGGTAGCTTTCCAGCGGGTCCTTGCTCAGCCCTTCCTGGGCCTGGGCCAGGGAATCGATGAACAAGGAGAACAGCTCGGACTGCTTGGCGATGTCCAGCTTGGTGTAGAGGTTCTTGCGGTGGGTCTTGACCGTGTCTTCGCTGATGCCCAGGCGTTCGGCCAGGGAGCGGGTCGAGTGGCCACGCAGCAGGTACTGGGCGACACGGCACTCGCGCTCGGTCAACAGCGACGAGCCGAAGTTGTTCAACGCCGCATTGATCTGCCGTCCCAGGGCACTTTCGAAGCGCCCGCCGAGAGAGTCGGCATCCAGCTGCCCCCAGTGCCGGCGGACCACCGCCACCACCCAGGGGGCGACGCGCTTGAGGTCGGCAACCTGCGCGGCACCGAGCCTACGGGTATTGCCCAGGGCCACGGCGATGGTCAGTTGGGTATCGAGCGGGACGATGTAGTTGAGTTCGTCCTCCAGGTGCGCATGCTGGTAGAACGACAGGTAGTACTCGCTGCGCTTGAAGTGGTCGGGAGCGACATCGCTCAGTCGGTAGCAGCCAGGGGCGATGCCATCCATGCAGGCGCGGTAGAACGGGCACAGCAGGTAGTAGCCTTCGAGGTACTTCTGTACGTTGCCCTCGGGTAGCCACGGCCCTTCTTCGTCGTTTTCGAACAGCGCCGAGGGCAGGCCCTTGCCTGGGTACAGGAACACCGTGATGGCCTGGCTCTGGGCCAGGCAGTTGAGCGCGGCGAACAGCGCCTCGACGAAGCTGGGCGTGCCGATGGCCTCGATGACACGGGCCATCTGCGCGTACCAGTCGGGCGATTTCAGCCGGTCTTTGCTCATGTCGTGGATCCCCGTCAGGGTTGTTCTTGTGGTGTCGCTGGGCAGGATTGTTTCATGCGATCGCCAGGGCGACCATCACCCTTCGGGGTGAGGCCATGGCTCGAACGGGAATGAACGACCGATCACCTTCGCCAGCCTAATGCCAGGCAAGCCCACCCTGGAGGAGACTGGCCATGGCCGACCCCAAGCAGCCCGTGAACCCCGAGCATCCCGACCCCTACGTGGACGACATCCCCCATGACCCTGGGGAGCAGGTACCCCAACCCGAAAAGCAGGCGCCCGACTGGCCCGAAGGCCAGGTGCCGCCAGAGGAGCAGTCGGACGGCTGAGCGACCGTTGGTCGCATGCGCCATCCTGCCGATGGATTTCCCGTGATCGGCCCTCGATCTGAATTCATGAGAGCTGGCCGATGGCCGTGTTCTCACTCCTGTGTTCGGCCCGCCGCCGGCGGGCCTTTTTTTCGAACCCGTGGAGGCCACCATGCACGACTTCCTGCAGATGGGCGGCGGCAATGTCCAGGACGATTGGCCGGAGCTCGACCCGAACGCGCAGCCAGACCAACGCAACGACCGGGCCGACGACCCGGACACCGACCCCAGCATCGAGGATGACGGCAATCGCCCGGGCGTACCGGCCAGCGACCCGGAATCCGGCGCCTGAACGGCTACGGGGCAAGCGCGCCCCTCTACCTTGCAGAGGAACCCGCTTGCCCCGCAGCGCGTGGGCTCAGGCCGTTACCGCTTCGCTACCCGGCGCATCGCCCGGCACCGCAGCCTGCGCCACGCCCTCGCCGGAAGTCGGCACGAAGGCCGGCCCACTGCCGGAAAGCCGCCAGCTGACGTCGGTCACGCCGTAGCGCTCCGCCATCGGCCGGCTCACCTTCCGGATCTTCTCCCGTCCGAACTTCGGAATGATCCCGACCCCAGCATCACAGCTGGCCCAATGCCAAGCTTCGGCATTGTCCATGCGTTCCAGGCGAATGATGAAACTGCGCGGCTGGCCGTGCAGCCGGTAGTCAATGATGTACAGCTGTGGGGTTGGCATCTTGGGGCCCTCCTTTTCTCCATGGATGACTCCCTGATTGATCAGGGTTTTCCGTGAAGATTCAAAAGATTGTCGAACAATTTGAATGAATGGCTTGATGCCGTTTGGCCACGTCTCTAGGCACCCGCCGGATCCAGCTGGATGAACAGGCAATAGCCGCCCAGCAACACCCAGAAAACCAGGAACAACCAGGGCGTTCGTATCGAGAACATCAGTGACTTGCGATGACCGTGCCGGCTCGACTCGGTTTCGCAGAACAACGGCCAGTCGTCGTAGGCCATGCCCATGCTCGGCTCGCTGCTCAGCAATTGGCTCTGCTTGAAGTACCAATGGTCGATGATGCCGTAGGCCGCACGGATCCCCGGCCAGGCATTGAGCGAACTGAGCACCCCGAGCAAGGCCAGGAACGCCGGCACCACCAAGGTGAACGGCGCGCCCCACTTCGGGTTGAGGTTGGCCATGCACGAGGCGAAGGCGATCACCAGGAACGACTGCGCCGACAGGTAGGCATCGGTGCGGTTGGCCAGGATGCTGGTTTCGTACTGGATCTCCCGGCGATAGAACTCCAGCCGCTCCCTGGGGGTTGCGAACATCTGGCCTTGCTCCGGCGGGTGCAGGTCGTCGCTGTTGACCGAGGTCAAAATACGTCGGGTCATGGCATCTCCGAGGCCTCAGTAGGGGCCATTGGGCAAGGGGTCAGGTGCCGCACCGGGCACCAGGATCACCTTGCGGCAGCGCTCCTGCTGTTCGTCGAACAGTTCGTAGCCGCGCACCGCCTCCTCCAGCGCCAGGCGATGGGTGACGATGTCCTGGGGGTTGAGCCGGCCGGCCTCGATATGCTCGAGCAGCTCGGGCAGGTAGCGCTGCACATGGGTCTGGCCCATGCGGAAGGTCAGGCCCTTGTCGAAGGCATCGCCGAACAGAAAGCCATGGATGAAACCGGCATACACCCCAGGCACGCTCACCACCCCACCACGCCGGACGGCCGCCATGCTCTGGCGCAGGGCCTTGCCGCTGCTGCCTTCGAGTTTGAGCGCGGTGAGCACGGTTTCGGTGGTGCTGCCCTTGGCCTCGAAGCCCACCGCGTCGATCACCGCGTCGACGCCGCGCATGCCGGCGGTCTGGCGGATGATGGTGTCGGCCGGGTCGTCGTCATGGGCGAAGTCGATGGGGATCACCCCATAGGCATCGCGCGCATAGTCCAGGCGGTAGCCGCAATCATCGACCATGAAGATCTGCTCCACCCCCAGCATCCTGGCACAGGCCGCCGAGAGCAGGCCGACCGGCCCGGCGCCGAAGATCGCCAGCGAGGCGCCCTGCCTCACTTCGGCGTTGAGCACCGCTTGCCAGGCGGTCGGAAGAATATCGGACAGGAACAGCAGCTTGTCGTCCGCCAGCTGCCCAGGCACCTTGAACGGGCCCACATTGGCCTTGGGCACCCGTACGTAGTCGGCCTGCCCGCCCGCCACGCCACCGTACAGGTGGCTGTAGCCGAACAGGGCCGCGCCCGGTGGGATGCCCTTCTTGTTGAGGATCGCCCCGCGGCCGGTGTTGGTGGTCTCGCAGGCGGCGAACAGGTCGTGCTGGCAAAAGAAGCAGCTGCCGCAGGCGATCACGAACGGAATCACCACTCGGTCGCCTGGGCGTACGGCCGTCACCTCGCTGCCGACCTCCTCGACGATGCCCATGAACTCATGGCCGAGGATATCGCCCGTCTCCACGGCGGGAATCTTGCCGTGATACAGGTGCAGGTCGGACCCGCAAATGGCCGTGGCAGTTACCTGCAGCAGGATGTCGTCGGGGGCTTCGATGACCGGGTCGGGCACGGTGTCGACCCGTACATCCCCGGCGCCGTGATAGGTCAATGCGCGCATGCTTCGATCTCCGTGGCGAAACAGGAACGACCCCAGGCAGGCGGCCGCGGGCCACCTGCCTGGGGTCGGCGCCCGGCAGCGTCAGTGCCGGGCTTCAGCGAATGCACGCACTCACTGGTTACGACCGCCGCCGTGGCTGTGCTGGCCGCCCTTGCGGCCTGCCTCGGAAGCGCGTTCACGGTCGTTGGCGAAGTTGCCCCCTGAGTTCTGGCCGCCTTTATGGCCGGCGCGGGAGGCTTTCTCGCGGTCGTTGGCGAAATTGCCTGGGTTGGTTTCCTTGGTGCCGCCACGTTGTCCGGATTGCTCTTGGTCACGAGCCATGTCGTTTCTCCTTGCTAGTGGATTGGCTTTGCACGTAATCGCACCGTGCAGTAGTTCCGAACAGGTTGCAGCGGCAAGTGCTCAATCGATCTGGACCACCCCTGACGAGTGGCGCG
The DNA here is from genome assembly GCF_048068215.1 of Pseudomonas sp. NY15372. NCBI lineage: Bacteria > Pseudomonadati > Pseudomonadota > Gammaproteobacteria > Pseudomonadales > Pseudomonadaceae > Pseudomonas > Pseudomonas sp. NY15372. Next base: position 84,670 of record NZ_JBLUPY010000005.1, on the reverse strand, counting down.
AAACACTCCGGCAAGCAAAAGATTGCGCCCCAGCGGCTGGCGTGCCACTTCCGCCCGCGCAAGTTTTTTGCACTGTCGGGAGGCGGTGTTGTCTTAGCTCGACCAGCCCCGTCATCGCTCGCCGCCAGGTGCATCGCCAGCCTATAATCGGCCTCACAGATGCCCGGCGAAGCTTCGATGGGCCACCTTGTTCAGGTCTGCAGAAGGCTGCGCCGATGAAGTCGTCTACCAAGCCCACCCTCGCCTCTCCCCAAAACCCGGCCCTGAGCCCAAGCCACTTGGCATTCCCGGTGGTGGGCATTGGCGCATCGGCTGGAGGGATGGAAGCCATCTGCACCTTCTTCCGGCAGATGCCAGCCGATTGCGACATGGCCTTCGTGGTAGTCCTGCACCTCTCGCCTGACCACCAGAGCGTGGCCGACCGGATCATCCAGGAAGCCACGGCCATGCCGGTGATGCAGGTCAGCGAACCGGTGCCGATCGAACGCAACCGCGTGTATGTGATTTCCCCGGCCAACCGCCTGTCCACCAACGATGGCTATCTGCGGGTCAGCCCGGCCAACCGGCGCCGGGGCGATCATGTGGCCATCGACCTGTTCTTCCGCGACCTGGCCGATGTGCACAAGGACCATGCCTTCTGTGTGGTGCTCTCAGGCACCGGTGCCGACGGCGCCGTGGGCCTTTCGCGGATCAAGGAGCAAGGCGGCGTGACCCTGGTGCAGTCGCCGGACGATGCGCTGTACGACAGCATGCCGCGGGCAGCCTTGGATACCGGCATGGTCGACGTGGTGCTGCCCGTCGCGGAAATGCCGCAAAAGCTGATGGAGCTCTGGCACAACGCCCGTCAGGTCAAGTTGCCGCAGATCGAGGACGACAGCCTGCCGCCAGCGCTCGGCATTCGCAGTGGCGACCCGCGCCAGGCCGAACCCTTGCTCGAGGAGATCCTGCTGCTGCTGCGCACCAACACCGGCCATGATTTCCAGCACTACAAGCGCGCCACCGTGCTGCGCCGCATCGAGCGGCGCCTGCATGTCACGGGCCAGGCGGACCTCGGCGCTTACTACCGCTACCTGGAGCAGCACCGTGAGGAGTCCGCCGCATTGCTGGCCGACATGCTCATCGGCGTGACCAACTTCTTCCGCGACCGGGAGGCGTTCGAGGCCCTTGAACGCCATGTGCTGCCGGAGCTGGTCAGCGACGGCGAAAGCGGCGAAGGGCCGGGCGAGATCCGTATCTGGTCGGCGGGCTGCTCCACCGGCGAGGAGGCCTACAGCCTGGCCATGCTGGTGTGCGAGCAACTGGCCGTGGAGCGGCGCGAGGCCAAGGTGCAGGTGTTCGCCACCGACCTGGACGAGCGCGCCATCGCCACCGCCCGCACCGGCAGCTATTCGGAGGCCATCGTCACCGATGTGCCACCGGCGCGCCTGCGCCAGTTCTTCGTCAAGGAAGACCAGCACTACCGTGTACGCAAGGAAATCCGCGAGAAAGTGCTGTTCGCCCGACACAACCTGCTGTCCGACCCGCCGTTTTCCCAGATCGATCTGATCGTCTGCCGCAACCTGCTGATCTATCTGGACCGTGAGGTGCAACAGGACATCCTGCAGATGTTCCATTTCGCCCTGCGCCCGGGCGGCCACCTGTTCCTGGGGGCCTCCGAATCGGCAGACCTTGCCAACGAACTGTTCGCCCCGGTCGACAAGCGCAACCGTATTTTCCGTGCCCGCCCGGCAAGCCCCGGCAACCGCATGCCGGGGCGCCAGCTGCTGGGCACCGACCTGCTCGCCACCCAGCCCGACAACCGCACCAAGGCCAGCCCTGGCCGCAAGCCCTCCTACGCCGAGGTGCACCACCGCGCCCTGGCCCGGCGCACCCCACCGAGCCTGATCGTCGATGGCGACGGCAACATCCTGCACATGAGCGAGGGCGTGGGGCGCTTCCTGCACCTGGTGGGCGGCGAGCCGAGCCGCAACCTGATCAACCTGGTGCTGCCGGCCCTGCGCCTGTCGCTGCGCAGCACATTGTTCCAGGCGCGCCAGGGCTCCCAGGCGGTCACCTCGCGCCCGGTGGACCTGGGCGAAGGCGAGCACAAGGTGCAGGTCGAGATCGTGGTCCAGCCGCACAAGGACGAACCCAGCGGCAGCGAATGCCTGCTGGTGGTGTTCGAGGAGCGCGTGCCCGACCCTTCCCTGGTGCCGACCACTGGCATTCGCCAGACCGACAGCATGGTGCTGGCCAACCTTGAGCGCGAACTGCAACGCACCCGTCTGCAACTTCAGGAAACCATCGAGCAATCGGAAATCTCCAGCGAAGAGCTGACCGCCTCCAACGAGGAAATGCAGGCCATCAACGAGGAGCTGCGCTCGGCCAGCGAGGAGCTGGAAACCAGCAAGGAGGAGTTGCAGTCGATCAACGAGGAACTGCTCACGGTCAACTACGAGCTCAAGAACAAGGTGGAGGAAACCGACAAGGTCAACGACTACCTGAGCAACCTGATCGCCTCCACCGCCATTGCCACGGTATTCGTCGACCGCAACCTGCATATCCGCTGGTTCACCCCGCGCGCCACCGACATCTTCAACATGCTGCCGGTCGACACCGGTCGCTCCCTGCTCGACATCACCCACCGCCTGGACTACCCGGAGCTGGCCGACGATGCCCGCGCCGTGGCCCAGGGCGAGACCACCATCGAGCGTGAGGTCGGCGGCGAGAACCAGCGCTGGTACCTGGCCCGCCTGCTGCCGTACCGCGCCAGCGAGCAGAAGATCGACGGCACCGTGCTGACCTTCATCGACATCAGCAAGGGCCGTGCCGTGGAGGAGCGCCTGCGCCTGGGCGAGGAACGCATGCGCCTGGTGGCCGAGAGCACCCATGAGTTCGCCATCATCCTGCTCGACGAACAAGGCTTGGTGACCGACTGGAACACCGGCGCCACGCTGATCTTTGGCTATACCAAGGCCGAGGTGGTCGGGCGCAACTACGACCTGATCTTCACCGAAGAAGACCGCAAGGACGGCGTGCCCGCGCGCGAGCTGCGCGACGCCCGCCTCAACGGCCGGGGCCAGGACGAGCGCTGGCACGTGCGCAAGGACGGCAGCCGGTTCTATTGCAGTGGCGAGGTGTCGTTGCTCAAGGGCAGCAGCCTGCGCGGCTATGTGAAGATCGCCCGCGACCTGACCGGGCACAAGCGCCTGCATGACGAGCAATCCAAGCAACTGGCCGAGTCCCAGAGCAGCAGCCACATGAAGGACGAATTCTTCGCCGTCATGTCCCATGAGCTCAAACACCCGCTGAATCTGATTCAGCTCAACGCCGAAATCCTCCGGCGCCTGCCAGTGGTGAAGAACGCCACTGCCGCCAGCAAGGCGGTCGGCACCATCTGCGAGGCCGTGGCCAGCCAGGCACGGATCATCGACGACCTGCTCGATGTGGCGCGCATCCGTACCGGCAAGCTCAAGCTCAAGACCGAGCCTGTGAACCTGTGCGCGATCCTGCGCGATATCCACACGGTGGTGCGCAGCGAGCAACACCTATGCGATGTGGTACTGGAGCTACCTGCCGCAGACCAGCCGCTGTACATCGAGGGGGATGTCACCCGCCTGGAGCAGATCATCTGGAACCTGCTCAACAATGCCCTGAAATTCAGCCCGACCGGCAGCCAGATCCGTTTGGTACTGGGTCGCGAGGGAGAACAGGCGCTGCTGCACGTGATCGACCAGGGCGTGGGCCTGAGCGAGGAAAGCCTGGAGAACATCTTCGACCTGTTCACCCAGGCCGCCCCGCAACTGGCCAGCCACAGCCGTGAGGGGCTTGGGATCGGGCTGTCGCTGGTGCGCCAGCTGGTCCAAGCCCATGGTGGTACTGTTCAGGCCAGCTCGCCCGGGCTCGGCAAGGGTTGTACCTTCATCGTCCGCCTGCCGCTGTGCGACCCCAGCCAGCAGTCGCAACGCGACGTCGGCGACCAGGAGAGCGAGGGCCGGCTCGATGGCATTCGAGTGCTGCTGGTCGATGACTCGCTCGACGTACTGGAGATCATGCAGCAACTGCTGGAAATGGAAGGTGCCCAAGTGCATGCTTTCAGCGACCCTCGCGCCGCCCTGCAAGCCGCTGCTGGCGGCGAGTACGACATCATCCTTTCGGATATCGGCATGCCCATCATGGACGGCCATGCCCTGATCAAGGCGCTGCGAGAACGCCCACACCTGAGCACCGTTCCCGCCATCGCACTGACCGGCTACGGTGCCAGTGCCGACCAGTACAAGTCACGCCAATCAGGCTTCGATCGCCATTTGAACAAGCCCGTGGCCTATGATGAGTTGGTCGAGGCGATCGAGTCGTTGAGCGGCTCCCAGCCCTACTGACCGCTCATCCGGGCGCTGGTGTATCCAACCCAACCTCCAGGCGCCTTTCCGGGCCCAATCCAGTAGGACCACTGGATTTTGCCTGGAGCCTGCATGAAGCCCGTCAAGCACCGCGCCACCGTGATCTGTCGCCATGGCAGAAAGACCCGCAAATGGCTGTGGGTGAGAAAACCCAAGGCGCCGTGGACCCTGCCGGGTGGCAAGATCGAGCCCGGCGAGACGCCGGCCCAGGCAGCCGAGCGCGAGTTGCTTGAGGAAACCGGGCTCAAGGCCCAGGACTTGACCTTCCTGATGCGCTACGAGTCGCCCCAGCGCGTGCATTACGTGTTCGAGGCGCTGTTCGCCGACGAACCCCAGCCGGCCGCCAGCCACGAGATCGCCGATTGTCGTTTCGAACACCTGGACCGGGTGCCGACGATCAAGGATGAGATCAAGTTGCTGATCCAATCATTGCTTGCCTGCGACCAGGCCATGGCCGCGTCGGTGCGTTGACCTCTGTGGGCTTGTCCCGCGATAGGGCCGGCCCGGTATAACGGTGCCATGGCAAGGGCTTCGCCCTTGTTCGCGGGGCAAGCCCGCTCCTACAGGGCCGTGCAATATCCAAAAGGCGGATTGGCGGTTTTGTGGGAGCGGGCTTGTATATCACGGCATCAAGGTCCAGCGGCCGCTGTTCTGGCGCTGGGCAGGCTCCACCGGGCCGTCCTGCTGGGTATAGATGAACATGCCCGAACGGTCCGTCAGGCATTGCAGGGTCATGCTGTAGGTGGCGTTCCCTTCCGGGTGCTGTTCGGTCATGTCGATCCGGCCGAGCCCCCGTTGAATGTTTCTATATTCATACTTGCCTTGAATTTTCACATCAGTGCCTAGCACCTCCAGTTCATAGCGCTCACGCCCGAAATCGACCTTCACCATGCGACCTGCATGGGGATTGCCGGGGCTGTACAGCGGGTCGCTGATATTGATCATTTGTCGCTGGTTCAGGTCCAGAGGCACATCACAGGATGCAGCTAATGCCACAGCGGGAGCAAGCAGGGCAACCAGCACAGACAGACTCTTGCGATACATAGGGGAATCTCCTTGAAAGGTCCCCTAATACTTAAGAATCTGACTCCTGCCGTCTGTAGGAAAAGCTGCAAGCTTGGCGCTCTCTTACCTCACGCATGCACACTGTGTTGGCAGGCATCCGCCTCGATGGGCATCTCGTCGATGGCATGGATCATCCCGCTCTCCAACGCTTCCTTGGCACCCAGGATACGCGGATAGGCCATCAGGTAGCGTGGCACGTCCAATACCTCCGTAGCCCCTTCGGTACGCTCGGCGACGATCTGGGCATACAGGCGCAGGTCGTAGTCCAGGCTCATCGCATATTCGGCCATGCGCGAATGGTCCACCGAGCCGTGCAAGGTCCAGTGAAACGGGTGGAACAGGAACTTGCTCAATGCACAGGCGGTACGGTGCTCGCCGGCCAGGAACAGGATGTTGCCCATGGACTCCACCGTGCCCAGGTTGTGGGTGTGCACCTGCACTGGCAGCGAACGCAGGAAGTTGTACAGGGTGAACCCGTAGCTGCACTCCCCGCCCATGGTGGCGATATTGATCTGCAGGACCTCGGCGCCCTGTTGCAGGGCCCGGGCGCTGGTACTGATCAGGTTGCCGCAGGTGGATGAGTTGATCGGGCCGGTGAAATGGATGATGTGTCTGGCCATGCTTGCCTCCAGGGTTGGCGGAAATCATTCCAGTGAAGCGTCAATCGGATTGCTCGACGGCGTCCGGTGGCGCGCCGTTGCCGTTCCGGTCCTTTTCGCCCATGCGCTGGTACTGCTTGCGCAAGGCATGCAGCTCGGCCGAATCCATGTCCTCCAAGGCCAGCAGTGCCTTGTGCGCCTTGCGCGTGGTGCGCAGCAGCTCGTCGATCTTGATGTGCAACACGTCGTTGTCGCGATTCTGGGTGTTCTGGATCAGGAACACCATCAGGAAGGTGATGATGGTGGTCGAAGTATTGATCACTAGCTGCCAGGTGTCGTTGAAGTCGAACAACGGCCCGCTCACGGCCCAGGTCACGATCAACAACAGGGCAATGGCGAAGGTCAGTGGTCGGCCGGACCATTTGGCCAGCCAGTGGGCGAAACGGTCGAATGTCATGCTGGCGGTCCTCCACAGCCACCCGGCATCAGCCCGGCAGCTTGTCCTCGCCAGGCAGGCCTTGCAAGTCAGGGTCGTCGGGCAGCACCTCGGGGTCGTCCTCGGGCTTCTCGCTGGCCTGCGGTTGTGCGTTCAGATCTTCGAAATCGGTGTCGGTATTCATGATTCAGCTCCTCTGCCAATGCCACGCGGGCTAAATCCTCCCCTGGCATGCGGTGGAATCGCCTGCGCCGGCAAAGTTCAAAAACGATGCCCCGTCCGCTCGTCAAACTTCCTGAACCCTCGCCACCTGCATCGAGTCGCAATTCAAGGACAGACCTGCAACCCATCACGAACGAAGGACGACAACGTGAGTGATATCCGTATAGGCATTTCCGGTTGGCGCTACGGCCCTTGGCGCAAGGATTTCTACCCCAAGGGCCTGCGCCAGGACGACGAGCTGGCGTTCGCCTCCCGGGCGGTCAACAGCATCGAGATCAATGGTTCGTTCTATGCCCTGCAGACGCCGGGGCGCTATTGCCAATGGCGCGATGCAACCCCGGACGACTTCGTTTTCTCGGTCAAGGCGCCGCGCTACATCACTCACGTGCGACGGCTCAAGGACATCGAGGAGCCCCTGGCCAACTTCTTCGCCTCCGGCCCATTGCTGCTGGGCAAGAAGCTTGGCCCAGTGCTCTGGCAGTTCCCGCCCAGCATGAAGTTCGACGCGGTGCGCTTTGCCGATTTCCTCGAACGCCTGCCCCATGACCGCGCAGCCGCCCGGACCTTGGCCGAGCACTGTACCGAACGCCTGCGGGGCAACGGCGGCACCGATATCGAAGGCAATGCAGCCTTGCGCCACGCCGTGGAGATCCGCCACGAGAGCTTCCTGTGCGCCGAATTCGTCGAGCTGCTGCGCAAGCACAAGGTCGCCCTGGTGGTGGCCGACAGCGCCGGCAAATGGCCCTATGTGGAGGACGTCACCGCCGATTTCATCTACATGCGCCTGCACGGCGACGTCGAGCTCTACAGCAGCGGCTATACCGCCCGAGCCCTGCGCCGGTGGAAGGGGCGCATCCTGGCCTGGAGCCAGGGCGGCCAGTCCGACGACGCTGAACTGATCGTTCAGCGTGCGGCACCCAAGCGCGCCTCGCGCGACGTCTACTGCTACTTCGACAATGACCAGAAAGTCCACGCCCCCTACGATGCCCGCCGCCTGCTGGAGAAACTCAACCTCGCGGGCGAGCTGGTCACCGAGCCCGGAGTGGAACCGGAGGTCGAACTGTGAACAAGACCATGCCAGCTCCCCGATGCATCATCGACAAGATCACCGCGGTGCACCGCCTGAACGTGCTGACGATCAACGTGCACAAGGGCTTCACCCTGTTCAACCGGCGCTTCATCCTCCCCGAGCTGCGCGAGGCGGTTCGGGCCACCGGGGCAGACCTGGTGTTCCTCCAGGAGGTGCACGGCAGCCACCAGATGCACGCGCAGCGTCATCCAGCCTGGCCACAGACGCCGCAATACGAGTTTCTCGCCGACACCATGTGGCCGCAGTTCGCCTATGGCCGCAACGCAGTCTACCCCCACGGTGACCATGGCAATGCCCTGCTGTCCAAATTCCCTATCGCCGAATACCACAACCTCGACGTCTCGATCGCCGGCAACGAACAGCGTGGTCTGCTGCATTGCCGCCTCGAGGTGCCGGGCCACGACCAGTTGCATGCGGTGTGCGTGCACCTGGGCTTGCGTGAAGCGCACCGCCAGGCCCAGGTCCGCCTGCTGCTGGAGCTGCTCGACAGCCTGCCGGCCGATGCGCCGGTGATCGTCGCCGGCGACTTCAACGACTGGCGCCTGAAGGCCGACGCGGTGCTATCCGAGCGCCTGGTCGAGGCCTTCGGCGAACGCCTGGGCACGCCAGCGCGCAGCTTCCCGGCGCGCCTGCCCTTGCTGCGCCTGGACCGCATCTACCTGCGCAACGCCATGCCCGGCAGGGTCCAGGTGCTGTCCAAGTACCCGTGGTCGCACCTGTCCGACCATGCACCGTTGGCCGCGGAGATCAGCCTATGAACCGGCCCTGGGTGGACGGCAACCATGTCGAGTTGCTGATCAATGGCGAGCAGTACTATCCGCGCGTGTTCGAAGCCATGGCCCAGGCGCGCGAGGAGATCCTGCTCGAGACGTTCATCATCTACGACGACAAGGTCGGCCAGCAGTTGCAGCAGGTGTTGATCGATGCCGCCCGGCGAGGCGTAAGGGTCGAGGTGGCCGCCGATGGCTACGGTACCGCCGACCTGCCGGATGCCTTCATCTGCGCCATGACCGACGCCGGTATCCGCTTCCACGCCTTCGACCCGCAGCCACGCCTGGTGGGCATGCGTACCAACCTGTTCCGGCGCCTGCATCGCAAGATCGTGGTGATCGACGGCGAGCGCGCGTTCATTGGCGGCATCAACTACAGCGCCGACCACCTGGGCGACTTCGGCCCCATGGCCAAGCAGGACTACGCCGTGGAGGTATGCGGGCCGGTGGTGGCCCAGGTGCATGCCACCAGCCGCCGCCTGCTGGCCCCGGTGCTGGAGCCGCCCAGCCAGGTACGGCCTGTGACCGAGCCCTGCGGTTCGGCTTGTGCGGTGCTGGTGGAGCGCGACAACGGCCGCCATCGCAACGACATCGAAGCCTATTACCTGGAAGGTTTCCGCCTGGCCCGCCAACGTATCGTGGTGGCCAACGCCTATTTCTTCCCCGGCTACCGCCTGATGCGCGAACTGCGCAACGCCGCCCGCCGAGGCGTGGAGGTGGTGCTGATCCTCCAGGGCCAACCGGACATGCGCTGGGTCCGGGCATTGTCGCGGCTGCTGTACAACTACCTGCTGCGTGACGGTGTGCGCATTCATGAATACTGCCAGCGCCCATTGCACGGCAAGGTCGCGCTGGTGGACGACCAGTGGGCCACGGTCGGTTCGAGCAACCTCGACCCTTTGAGCCTGTCGTTCAACCTCGAAGCCAATTTGCTGATCCGCGACCGTGCTTTCAACCAGACGCTTTACGCGCACCTGAACCAGCTGGCCACCGAGCAATGCAAGGCCGTCACCCTGGAACGCATGGTGCGTGGCTATTGGTGGCGGGCGCCGCTGATCTTCCTGTGCTTCCACGTGATTCGCCATTTCCCGCGGATCGCCGGCTGGTTCCCTGCCCACCGCCAGGTCCTGCAGTCGCTGAGCCCCAGCGAGCAGGAAACCCGCGCCTATCACGAGGGCAAGACCTGATGAAGCACACATCTTGGCGCGCCTGGGGCAAACGCCTGATGACCCTGTTGTTCCTGGTGCTGATCCCGACCTTGCTGTACCTGCTGGCGCGCAACTTGGACTGGAACGAGGTGCGCCAGTCGTTGCTGGCCTACAGGCCCGGCACCCTGGTCATCGGCTTGGTGCTGGCGTTCGCCAGCTATCTGACCTTCGCCAGCTACGATCTGCTCGGCCGCGCCTACACCGGCCACCACCTGCCAGCTCGCCAGGTATTGCCAGTGGCGTTCGTGTGCTACGCCTTCAACCTCAATTTCACCACCTGGGTGGGCGGCGTTGCCTTGCGCTACCGGTTGTACGGCCGCCTGGGCCTGGATACGCCGACCATCACCCGCATCCTCACTCTGGGTCTTTTGACCAACTGGGTCGGCTATATGCTGCTAGCCGGCACGGTGTTTGCCCTGGGCCTGGTCGAACTGCCCAAAACCTGGGCGGTGGGCGCCACCGGCCTGCGGTTGATCGGTGTACTGTTGCTGGTGTTCGCCCTGGGCTACCTGCTGGCATGCGCCTTCGCCAAGCGTCGCACCTGGAGCCTGCGCGGCCATGAACTCACCCTGCCCTCGCTGCACCTGGCGCTGTGCCAGGTGGCCCTGGGTGCGAGCAATTGGGCGCTGATGGCGGCGCTGATCCATTGGCTGCTGCCCCACGAGCTGTTCTACCCCTCGATCCTCGGCATTCTGCTGATCAGTTGCGTGGCCGGCGTGGTGGCACACATTCCCGCCGGGCTCGGCGTGCTCGAGGCGGTGTTCCTCGCCCTGCTCCATGGCCAGATCGGCCAGGGCAGCCTGGTGGCTGCGCTGCTGGGCTACCGTACCCTCTACTACCTGATCCCCTTGCTGTTGGCGCTGGTGGTCTACCTGGTCCTGGAGAAACGTGCCAGGGCCATGCGCCAGCGTGGCAAGGCCGCATTGCGCAAGACCTGACGAAGGCCGTAATGGCCGGGAGGTGTCCGATGCGTTTTCCCATCCTGCTGCTGTTGCTCGGCAGCCTGGTCAGTACCCAGGCCTTGGCCGAGGCCTGCGAAGTCCTCACCCGCTCCTCCAGCGACGCGGTCAAACCCGTGGAGCGACGGACCTGCTACAGCTACGGCAACATGCCCGTCGAGGCCATCGCCTGGTCGTGCAGCAATGAGAGCAAGGACATGATCAACACCCAGAAGCACAAGGTAGCCCGCTGTGCCGATGGCAGCGTTGGCAGCTGCATTGCACCGCTGACCCAGGAATCGTTGGCCAACCCTAATGCCGCCGGCCGCGACGAGCCATCGACCAAGCCGGCCGTGCCCAAGGATGCGCGGGTGATCACCTACTACTACGACACCCCGAGCCTGGCCCAGGCCCGCACCGACTGCGAACGCAAGGACGGCATCTGGCAGACTCACTGACCTCCGGTCGCGGTTTCGGAACGTTGGTGTGCGGCTAGGGTTCCCCCGTAGTAGACGCGCTGTTTTTCACTGCAAAGGAGAGAGCCGCCATGCCACGTGGAGACAAAGACAAGTACACCGACAAGCAGAAACGCAAGGCCGAGCACATCGAGGAAAGCTACGAGGCCAAGGGCGTGTCCAAGGACGAGGCCGAGTCCCGCGCCTGGGCCACCGTCAACAAGCAGTCCGGCGGTGGTGAGCGCAAGGGTGGCTCGGGGCAGAAGAAAAGCCCCCAGGCCAAGGAAAAGGCCCGCGAATCCTCTGCCAAGCGCGCCGCCGCCACCCGCCGCGGCGTGCCGCGACCAGGTCAGCAGCTGGAGGACATGACCAAGTCCGAACTGCTGGACCGGGCGCGCAAGCGCAATATCTCCGGGCGTTCGACCATGCGCAAGGGCGAGCTGATCGAGGCGCTGCGCAAGGCGGCTTGATTCTGTTGCTCGTCAGGCGCGATAGCCCAGGCGCCGCCAAACGCGACGTCAGGAGGCTGGAGCGAGGGAACCCCGAAGCGAAGCGCAGGGGCCGGATGCAGGAGCCAGCGTTTTTTGGTTACTTTTTGTCGCGTCTGACAAAAAGTGACCCGCCGTAAGGGCGCAAAGGTGACTCAGCGTCGCCATCGCAAATGGACTTTCCGCTTATGTCAAAACCAGCAGTTTCAAAAAATCGACTGCATTGAAAATGGCGAAACATCCATTCGCCATGGCGGCGCTCACTCACCTTTTCGCCTTTACGGCGACCTACTTTTGCTCTTGGGCAAAAGTAGGCAAAAGCCGCTGGCTCCTGCATCCGGCCCCTGCGCTTCGCTCCGGGGTTCCCTCGCTCCGGCATTACTCCCGGTGGGACGCGGCGAAGGGCCATCCATGGCCCTGCGCCGCTTGCCGGGCATCCATGCCCGGCACCCACCTCCGTAATGCCTCCACTCGGCCTCCTGACGTCGCGTTTGGCGGCGCCTGGACTATCGCGCATCGCAAGCAAAGGCAAAGGCAAAGGCAAAGGCCAGTCGGTTAATTTTGGGACATTTCATCGGGGCTGCTACGCAGCCCATCGCGGGGCAAGCCCGCTCCCACAGGCAACCCGCCAGAGGCAAGGTTTGCGTGATCCTGTAGGAGCGGCCTGTGCCGCGATGGGGCGCGTAGCGGCCCCAATCATTAAGGCAAAGGCAGCCAAGATTCTGATCACAACAGCACAGTGACATGATCCTACCAAGCAGCCCTTCTGTTGCCTTTGCTTGTGATACGCGATAGCCCAGGCGCCGCCAAACGCGACGTCAGGAGGCCGAGTGGAAGCCTTGCGCAGGTGGGTGCCAGGCATGGATGCCTGGCAAGCGGCGCAGGGCCATGGATGGCCCTTCGCCGCGCCCCGCCGGAGCAAGGCTGGAGCGAGGGAACCCCGGAGCGCAGCGCAGGGGCCGGATGCAGGAGCCAGCGTTTTTTGGTTACTTTTTGTCGCGTTTGACAAAAAGTGACCCGCCGTAAGGGCGGAAAGGTGAATAAGCGTCGCCATCGCAAATGGACTTTGCGCTTACGTCAAAACCAACAATTTATCGACTGCATTGAAATAGCGAAATATCCATTCGCCATGGCGGCGCTCACTCACCTTTTCGCCTTTACGGCGACCTACTTTTGCTCTTGGGCAAAAGTAGGCAAAAGCCGCTGGCTCCTGCATCCGGCCTCCTGACGTCGCGTTTGGCGGCGCCTGGACCATCGCGCATCGCAAGCAGAAGCAAAGGCAAAGGCAAAGGCCGGTCGGTCATTGGGGGCGACTTGCCTCGCGGATTGGGCCTGCCCGTGCTACCTCTCAGAGGCCGCCCAGCACCCCACCCATCCAGCGCCCACCCAACAGCAAGTGGTCAACCCAGAACACCTGGTGCACCGCCACGATGCCCGAGAATGTCAGCTGATACGACACCTTGCGCGTCTTATGCCGGAACAGCTGCTGGGCCAGCAACGCGCCTGGCCAACCGCCACACAGCTCGCTGGCATGCAGCACCTTTTCCGGCGTGCGCCAGGCTCCGGTCCGGGCTTGTTGCTTGTCTTGCCAATACAACATCAGGCTAACCAGGCTCACCGCCGGGTACAACGCCAGGGGCAGCCAGGACTGCCCGCTCCAGGCCATATGCACCGCCCCTGCCAGCGGCAGCAGGCACAGTCCGGCAAGTACCAGCAGCTTTAGGCCCAGGTTGCGAACGCCCTCCTGAGTGCGTTCGCCGCCACGGCGAGGCGCGGTCTGGGTGCGTGCCATATCAGCCGTGTGCCGTGGCCCAGTTGACCCAGCCGAACTGCCAGGTCGCCAGGATCAACAGGCCGAAGACGATGCGATACCAGGCAAAGGCCGCATAGCTGTGGTTGGCGATGAACTTGAGCAGGCCCCGCACGGCGATCATGGCGAAGATGAACGACACCACGAAACCGATCGCGAACACCGGCAGGTCGCCCGGCTGGAACAGGTCGCGGTATTTGTAGCCCGAGTATACTGCCGCCCCCACCATGGTCGGCATGGCCAGGAAGAACGAGAATTCGGTCGCTGCCTTACGCGACAGACCGAACAGCAGGCCACCGATGATGGTAGAGCCGGAGCGCGAGGTGCCAGGGATCATCGCCAGACACTGCACGAAACCGATCTTCAGGGCATGGCTCCAGCGCATGTCATCGACGTGATCGACCTCGATGCGGTGCTCGCGACGCTCAGCCCACAGCATGATCACCCCACCCACCACCAAAGCTGCCGCCACGGTGACCGGGTTGAACAGGTATTCGTGAATCAGGTCGGCGAACAGCACGCCCAGGATCACCGCCGGGAAGAAGGCGATCAGCAGGTTAGCCGTGAATCGGCGCGCCGTCGGCTGGCTGGACAGCCCCAGCACCACGTCGAAGATCTTGCGCCGGAACTCCCAAACCACGGCGAGAATCGCGCCGAGCTGGATGATGATGTTGAAGGCCATGGCTCGCTCGCCACCGAAGTCGATCAGATCGGCGACGATGATCTGGTGCCCGGTGCTGGAGATGGGCAGAAACTCCGTCAAACCTTCGACGATCCCTAAGATGATTGCCTGAAAGGCACTCCAAAAATCCATTGTTCCCCCGATGAGGCGCTGCTGCGTACAGGCCCCTTGTTCTTGATTTACATATGGTTGCCGCGAAGGCCCGGCCGTTTTACAGCCACGACGGGGCCAATGCCAGCGGAAAAGGCCCAGATACCTAAAGGTTTCATCTTGCGCGGCCGAGATCCTATCAGAGCAGCCTGTCGATGGCTCGCGTCAGATGCGACACGAAAGGTCTGGCCCGGCACTTAGCCCTTGGTCGACTGTGCCGCATCGGCCCCGGCATGCTTGGATGCACCTGATAACAAGAACAACGGGGAGTACCTTTGATGAAGACCTTGAGGTCGATGTCGATCAGCCGGCGCCTGTCGCTGATCCTGCTGGTCTCGGTGGGCATGCTGGTGGCCTTCGCCCTGCTGATGCTGCGCCAGCTCCATGGCGACCTGTATCAGGCCAAGGCCGAGAAGACCCGGCACGTAGTGCAGACTGCCGCCGGCGTGCTGGCTTACTACCAAGGCCTGGAGGCAGCCGGTACGCTCACTCGCGAGGCTGCCCAGCAGCAGGCCCTGCAGACTGTGCGCAGCCTGCGTTACGACAAGGACGACTACTTCTGGATCAATGACCTGGCGCCCAGAATGGTCATGCACCCGACCAACCCCAAGCTCGACGGCCAGGACCTTTCCGGCATCCGTGACCCCGACGGTTTCGCCGTGTTCAACGAGATGGCAAGCCTGGCGCGCAGCCAGGGCGCAGGCCCGGTGGACTACCGCTGGCCCAAGCCCGGCGCCAGCGAGCCGGTGGCCAAGACGTCCTACATCCAGCTGTTCAAGCCCTGGGGCTGGATCATCGGTTCGGGCGTGTATGTCGATGACGTGCAGGCCGAGTTCACGCGCCAGGTGCGCGATGCCTCCCTGGTGGGGCTTGGCATCGCCCTGTTGATGGCGCTATTGGTCGTGCTGATCGCCCGCAGCATCGCCCGTCCATTGCAGGAGGCGGTGCAGGCCATGGCCACCATCGCCAGCGGCGAGAGCGACCTCACCCGCCGTCTGGATACCCATGGGCGTGACGAGGTCACCCGCCTGGGCGAGCATTTCAACCGTTTCAACGGCAAGCTGCAAGGCGTAGTCGGCCAACTACAGGGCGCAGCCCATGCCCTGGCCCGATCGGCCGGGCATGTGGGCGACAACGCAGGCCAGGCCCAGGCGCGCAGTGCCCAGCAATCGTTGCAGATGGACCAGGTGGCCACGGCGGTCAACGAAGTCACCTATGCCGTGCAGGACGTGGCCAAGACCGCCGAGCAGGCCGCCAGCGAAATGCAGGCGGCGCAGCGCCAGGTCGACCATGGCCAGCAGGCGATCCATGGCAGCCTGCAGCAGATCGACCGACTGTCCAGCACCATCGACCAAGCCGTGCAGGTGATCGGCGAGCTGGCCGGGCACAGCACGCGGATCGGCGGCGTACTGGAAGTGATCCGCTCGATTGCCGAGCAGACCAACCTGCTCGCGCTCAACGCCGCCATCGAGGCGGCCCGCGCCGGCGAACAGGGCCGCGGGTTTGCCGTGGTTGCCGACGAGGTGCGGCTGCTGGCCCAGCGCACTGCACAGTCGACCGCCGAGATCCAGGCCATGATCGAGCACCTGCAAGGCCAGTCTGAGGCGGCGGTCAGGGCCATTGGCACCAGCAGCGAAGCCTCGCGCCAGACCGTCGAACAGGCCCGCGAGGCGGGTACCAGCCTGGATGCCATCAGCCAGGCGCTGCACAACCTCACCGCCCTCAATGCCTCGATCGCCAGCGCCACGCTGCAGCAGGCCCATGTGGTAGAAGAGATCAATCGCAACGTGCTGGAGACCGCCGGCCTGTCGCAACAAACCGCCGACGCGGCGCGCCAATCCAGCGACGCCGGCGCCTCCCTGGCGCGGTTGAGCGAGGAGTTGGAGCAGCTGCTGCACCAGTTCCGGGTGTGACCGTACCGCTCGCTCGTAGCCGGCGCCGCCCTTGCCATTTAATTGCGCTACCAGGGCCGGCCCAATCGCGGGGCAAGCCCCGCCAGTTTAACCACAACGCCTGGAGGTACCCCTACAGCTTCCCTGCCCTACAGGCTACAATCGCGCCCTCAACCTTTGCCCAAGGATCGCCGATGTCCGGCCTCGAACTCTTCGCCGCCGTACTCGGCGTCATCGCCGTGTGGCTCACGGTCAAGCAGAACCCCTGGTGCTGGCCGATCGGCCTGGTGATGGTGCTGCTCTACAGCTGGATCTTCTACGAAGTGAAGTTGTATTCCGACATGCTCCTGCAACTGGTCTACGCCGTGCTGCAGCTATACGGCTGGTGGCAGTGGACCCGCCCTGACCATGTGGAAGACGCACGCCAGGTTTCCAGCCTGGCGACCGGGCACGTGTTCACCGGCCTGGGCGTGGGCCTGCTGGCGAGCCTTGGCCTGGGCGCCGCCATGGCGCACTGGACCGACGCGGCACAACCCTGGCTCGATGCGGCCCTGACCGGCTTCAGCCTGGTGGCGCAGGTGTGGATGGCGCAAAAGCGCGTGCAGTGCTGGGCACTTTGGGTGGTGCTGGACGTCGTCTTCGTTGGGTTGTTCCTCTACAAGGGCCTTTATCTCACCGCGGCGCTCTACGCGCTGTTCACCCTGATCGCCGTGCGTGGCTGGCTGCAATGGCGCCGTGACCCGGCATTGGCCCCGGCATGAAGGTCTTGGTGCTGTGTGGGCCGGAGTCCAGCGGCAAAAGTTGGCTCAGCGGCGAAATCCAGGCGCATTTCGGTGGCGTGGTCGTCGGTGAGTACGTCCGTTATTTCATCGAGCAGGAACAGCGCGACACCTGCTACGCCGATATCCCCGCTATCGCACGCGGCCAGCTTGCCTGGGAGGACCAGAGCCGGCAGCAGGCTCCGGAGCTGTTGATACTCGACACCCACCTGCTCAGCAACATCCTCTGGAGCCGGGTACTGTTCGCAGATTGCCCCACCTGGCTCGAGCAGGCCTTGCTCGAACGCCACTATGACCTGCACCTATTGCTCAGCCCACAAGGTGTCGGCTGGGTCGGTGACGGCCAACGCTGCCAACCCCGCCTGGAAGAGCGACAAAGATTCTTCGACGACAGCCTGAGCTGGCTGCGCGCTCACCAAAAGCCGTTTCAAGTACTCGAAGGCGACTGGCCCACCCGCCAGGCCCAGGCCCTGGCAGCGGTGGCACGCTTGCTTGACGGCCAAGTGCCAGCTTGCGCCACCGAGTGTTAATTTTTTGTAACTGCACAGGCGGCTCGGCCCCCCATTGTTGGGGGCTTTGCCACAGACCTGGGGAAACTGTTTCAGCGGTGATACAGCCGCTGCCGTAATCCCGCGACGCATGGGTTTTCAGGGCTTGCGCAGCGATGGATGGCTTTTCTGTATCAACCTTGAAACAGAAAAACGCCAAACGCTCTCATTAACCATCCAACCTGTTGATTCCACGACGAAAATCAAAAGCGGCACGACTTTCGCTCTACCTCTGTCAACGCTGAAGGGCCAGCACACAGAGAAGGGAGCATCGCCGTGGGGAACAACAACAAGGCACTGTATGCACTGCTCGTCCTGGGTTGTCTAACCGCCGCAGCCCTTCCCCTTCCCGCCAGCGCCGAGGGCAACGGGATCATCGTCCTGACCCGCGATGTCCAGGCCCGCCAAGCCGCCCGCAGAACCGGTACGCCCGACCCCTACCCGACCACCGTCAATACCAACGAGTCGGCCCGGATAAAAGCCCAGACCAACGAACTGACCGATGGCGACTTCGCACGCATCGCCAGCGGCTCCACGGTCAATCGCATGCTCACCACCGATCATTCAGGCAGCTTGCGCGGCCTGGATACCGTGCAGTCCCGGCTGCCCGGTATGGCGGGCGGCTCGGGTGCAGGTGCCGGAGGTGGCAACAACATCTCCAACACGGTCAACCAGAACGTCCAGCGCGGCCTGGCGCCGCTGCAGATCCTCACCCGGGGCCAATGACATGCGCGCATTCAAGCTCTCCCTGCTGTGCCTGGCACTGTACGGCAGCCAAGCCTTGGCCGGCTCGCCAGTGGTGGACAACGCCACCCTCGACGCCAGCGGCCGTACCTACCAGGGCAATCTCGGCATCAACCAGGCCGCAGGCGACGCCCAACAACAGGCCAACGTCCGGGCCATGGCCATCGGCACCAACGCCAAGGCCACCACCGAGGTACACCAGCGCAACGACTTTCTTGCCGACCCGGCCCGGGACAGCCGCGCCAGCATCCACGGCAACGCTTTCAGCAACGGCAACGGCCTGCTCGGCATCAACCAGTCCGCCGGCGCCGCCACGCAGCAGGCAAACGCAGTACGGATCGGCATCAGTGCCGTCCCGCAAAGCATCGACGACAGCATTCTCAGCCAGCAGAACGTCTCGCTGGCCAATGGCTCCGAGGCAACGGACCGCGCTCCCGGCAGTCGCCAGGTCACGACCAGTGACCAGGCCTTCACCGGCAGCCGAGGCGTGATCCAGTTGAATCAGAGCGCCGGGGTGGGCAACCGAATGGGCAACACCCTGAGCGTACGGGTCGCTGACTGACCCACAAGTGTCTTCAACACAACACTTAACAACGAGAAAAAGTGGAGAAACACCATGAAACCTAAAATGGCACTCAAGCCTCTGGTCTTCGCCCTCGCAGCGGTCATGGCAGTTGCTGCACAAGCTGATAACCGGCACAACAACGGCCATCACGGCCACCACAACAACCACGACAACGTCCTGCTGCAATTGCTGGTCAGCGCGGGTGCGGCCGCCACGGTGACCGATACCCAGGTCAACACCGGCAACACCGTGCGTAACGAAGCGACCGAAAACGACGCGGCGATGGAAGATTCGGCCAACCGCTCCAACGGCAACTTGGGCGCCAACGTGGCTGCCGGCGACGGCAACCAACAGGACAACGTGGCCGCCATCGCCACCGCCGACGAACGCTTCATCTTCGGCAGCGCCATGGCCATTTCGACCGCCACTCAGGTCAACGCGGGCAACGCCGTCAAGAACTTCTCCACCAGCAACACCGCCAACCTGGTCGACTCGGCCAACGGCAGCTCTGGCAACATCGGTGTCAACGTCACCGCCGGCGACTTCAACCAGCAGAAAAACAACCTGGCGATCGCGGTATCGGGAGGCCGCGTAGCCATGGCCGCTTCCACCGCGACTCAAGCCACTACCGGCCTGAACGTCGAAAACAACGCCGACCGCAAGATGGACAAGGAAACCCTGCACGCCAGCTTCAAGGCCTACGGCCAGTACAAAGGCGATGGCTGGGGTTATGTGGAAGACGAAAAAGGCTACGGCCACGGCCATGGCCATGACAAGGGCAAAACCGACAAGGACCCTCTGAAGTTCCACGAAGAAGGCAGCTTCGGCCTGGCCGGTGTCGCTACCTACCAGGTACTGACCCCCAACGGCTGGAAAAACCCTGTGACCAACACCGCCACCATGAGCAACTCGCTCAACGGTGTGTCGGGCAACGTGGGCGCCAACGTCTCGGCAGGTTCGGGCAACCAGCAGAGCAACTCGCTGTCCATCGCCGCAGGTTGCAGAGCCTGCACCGGCCTGTAACACAGCCAATCGGGGCCCTTCGGGGCCCCTTTCCTGTTTCGCGTCGGGGGAGAAGGCCATGCGCGCAGTCCTGCTTGCCG
This sequence comes from Pseudomonas sp. NY15372, assembly GCF_048068215.1. Lineage (NCBI taxonomy): Bacteria > Pseudomonadati > Pseudomonadota > Gammaproteobacteria > Pseudomonadales > Pseudomonadaceae > Pseudomonas > Pseudomonas sp. NY15372. Next base: position 64,747 of record NZ_JBLUPY010000005.1, on the reverse strand, counting down.
CACTCATGTTCCTGGCCGGCCTGGTCGAGGCCACGCAGATGCCGATCGCGGCGATGCCGGGCGGCACCTTGGTGTACAAGCCAGTACAGAGCATCCGCGAGCGTCGCTTCGCCGACCTGGTGCAGCAGAAGACCGATTTCAGCTGCGGCGCCGCCGCACTGGCCACCATCCTCAAGCAGGCCTATTGGCTCGATGTGGATGAAAGCCAGGTCATCGAAGGCATGCTCGCCCAGGCCGACCCGGACACAGTCAAGGTCCAGGGCTTTTCCATGCTCGACATGAAGCGCTACGTGGAAAGCATCGGCATGCGTGCCCGGGGCTACCGGGTCGAAGCCGACAGCCTGCATCGGGTGAGCATCCCGGTGGTGGTGCTGATGGACATCCGTGGCTACAAGCACTTCGTCGTGCTCCAGCGCATCAACCGGGGCTGGGTGTACATCGGCGACCCGGTGCTGGGCCACAAACGCTACAAGTTCGACGATTTCGTCAAAGGTTGGAACGGCATCATCTTCGCCGTCATCGGCCCCGGCTACGACAAGGCTAACGCCTTGCTCGACCCACCGGCCCCGGTGACCGCCAAGAACCGCATCAATGGGTTCTACCCGGTGGACGATGCCCAACTGATGGAATTCGGGTTCATCCAGAGCGACTTCTTCTAGTGATTACAAAGGGGCACGGAGCTCCGGGGAGCAGCGATGAAGACAATCACCTGGCTGGTAGCGGCATGCCTGGCTGCCAGCCTCCCGACCCAGGCGCAGACGTTCAAGCCCATCGAGGTCAAGGACCAAGAGTTGGCGCAACTGCGTGGGCGTTATGTGATGCCAGGGCGGATCATCAGTTTCGGCGTGGTCATGAGCAGCACCTGGCAGAACGCCGCCGGTGACCGCATCGGCGCGACCACGACGATGCAGGTGCAGCACAACAGCTTCAAGCCGCAGTTCTACGTCTCCATGACCGGCAAGAACGGCGGCGGCATCGCTCCAGGCCAAGGCCATGGCGTGGTCACCGGCGGTGGCGGCCTGGGCAATACCCAGGGCGTGACTCAGTCGGTCCGCGCGGCCGGTGACAACAACAGCGCCTACAACGATGTCGCGATCAATGTCAGCGAAGGCGGCAAAGGGCCTGCCACCACGCCGCAAGGCCAAGTGCTGGCGTCGGGCAAGACCCTGACCAGCAGCAACAATGCCGGCACCCTGAGTGTGTCGAACACCGGCAAGGGGATCCAGATGGCCATCCAGGCCAACAACAACCAAGGCTCGAGCCTACAGCGCCTGTCCGATGGCGGCCTGCTGCAAACCACGACGCTGCTCGGAGGCAACAACGCTGTCAGCAACCTGACCCAGCTCAATGTGGTGCTGCGCGACAACCTGCCGTCGGCCGGCGCATTGAACTGCAATCTCGATCAACTCAAGGGCCTTCGAATCACCGGCTATTGATCTACGCTTCGTCTCACCATCGTAGTATTCGTAGGGACGGCTAACTTATGCATCGATTCATGTCGTTGAAAGCAGTTGTCTGTCTGGGCACCCTGGTGCCTTCCACCCTGCTCTATGCTGCCGCCGATCCGCAGGTCGAGGCCCTGAAAGCCGAACTGGCCGCATTGAAGGAACGTTACGAAGCCCAGCAGCAAGCCTTGATGGTGCTGGAGCAACGGGTCCGCCAAGTTGAAGAACAACCCGTCGCACCCCCACCCAAGCGCCTGACCCGCTCCCCCGCCTCGCAGCCACGCAACAACCAGGCCATCGCCGCCTCCGGCGGGGCCGCGGGAGCAACGGGGTCGTCCTATGGTGAATCGCTCAAGGACGACTCGGAACCAGCCCAGAGCGTGTCCAACCTGTATGACGAAGCCAGCGGCTTCTTCGGCGGTGGCAAGTTCAGCCTCGAGACCGGTATCACCTACGCTCGCTACGACACCCGCCAGTTGATCCTCAACGGTTTCCTGGCACTGGACTCGATCTTCCTGGGCAACATCAACCTCGACCGGATCAAGGCCGACAACTGGACCCTGGACCTGACCGCCCGCTACAACTACGACCAGCGCTGGCAGTTTGACGTCAACGTCCCGATCGTCTACCGCGAGTCGACCTATCAGTCCGGCGGCGTCGCCGGTGCCTCCAATGATGTCTCCGAACGAACCGTCACCCGCGACCCCGCGCTGGGCGACGTCAACTTCGGCGTGGCCTACAAGTTCCTCGACGAGTCGGAGAACACCCCGGATGCAGTGCTCAGCGTGAGGGTCAAGGCCCCCACCGGCAAGGACCCCTTCGGCATCAAGCTGATCCGCGACCCGCTCAACGACAACCTCACTTACCCCGAAGACCTGCCCACCGGCAACGGTGTGTGGTCGATCACTCCGGGGATCTCGCTGGTCAAGACCTACGACCCGGCCGTACTGTTCGGCAGCCTGTCGTACACCCACACGTTCGAGGAGAAGTTCAGCGACGTCAGCCCCACGGTCAACCAGAAGATCCCAGGCAAGGTGAAGATCGGCGACAGCTTCCAGATCGGTGCAGGCGTGGCCTTTGCCTTGAACGAGAAGATGTCGATGTCGTTCTCGGTGTCCGAACTGATCGCCCGTCGTTCACGGATCAAGTCGGCCGAAACCGGCGACGAATGGGCCGACGTCAAGAGCAGCGACGCCAATGCGGGCTACTTCAATATCGGCATGACGCTGGCTGCGACCGACAACCTGACCATTGTGCCCAACCTGTCGATCGGCCTGACCGACGATGCGCCTGACTTCACCTTCAGCCTGAAATTCCCGTACTACTTCTGACCGACCACCCTTGCTCGTCCTGAGGGCTGCTTCGCAGCCCTTTCGCGGCGCAAGGCCGCTCCTACAGGCCCCCTGCAATTCCCAATTCGGCCTGTGGAAGCGGCCTTGCGCCGCGGCCTCGTGGGCTCGTGTCACCCTTGCATCCCGTCTGCAAACCTCGCCCCCCGCCAAGCGCCTGTTATCATGAAGCACACTTGAGTGACTGTTTCATGACAAGAAGGAAGTCTTTGTGAAAAAACTGCTCGGTCGCCCCAGCACCCGGCTCGTGGCGCTGGCCACGCTGGTGTTGGCGATCCCACTGGGCATCCGGGCCGCGCTCGGCTGGTCCACGCCCCTTGGCTATCTCTCCGACCTGGCCATCGGCAGCTTATTGGTGCTCTTGCTGCAGCGCCGCGCCTGGTGGCTGGCATTGCCCGTGCTGCTGGCCTGGGCCAGCCTGATCGTCGCCAGCGCCGAGCTGGTCAGTGCCGTGGGCCGCCTGCCCACCAGCGCCGACCTGAACTACCTGTTCGATGCACAGTTCATGGAAAACTCCACCGGCGGCGGCCTCGCCCACCCCTGGCTGCCCTGGGCACTCGGCGCTGGTGTGTTGGCTTGGCTGGGCAGTGTCTGGTTCAGCCGTGGCACACCTGGCGTCATCCTGCCACGCATGGCCTGGGCCATCCCCGTGCTGTTGTTCGGCGTGCATTGGGGTAGCCAACACCTGGCTCCCTCCGATGCCGACCAATGGCGCCAGTACAACCTGTCGCACCAGCTGCTCTCGGCTGCAGTGGGCGACCTCGAGCGCCACGCCCTGGCGCGCTTCGGCGAGAAGCCGACGTTCAAACCCCTGCCCTCTGCGGGCCTGACCCAGTCCGACCTCAACGGCCATAAGTTGCTCAAGGCACCCGGACAGGCGCACAACGTGCTGGTGATCGCCTTGGAAGGCATCCCCGGGGCCTATATACGGGCCAACCGCCAGGCACTGCACAGCCGCTTCGACGAAGACCTGATGCCCAAACTCAGCCGCTGGGCCGAGCGCGGCATGAACACGCCCGACTACGTGCTGCACACCCATCAGACCATCCGCGGCCTGTACGCACTGCTGTGCGGCGATTACGACAAGCTGGCCAACGGCACACCGAAAGGCATGGAGATGTTGACCCAAGATGTGCGCAACCAGGCCTGTCTGCCGGCGCAACTGCGCCATGCGGGGTTCAGTACCCATTACCTGCAGGGTGCGGGCCTGCGCTTCATGGCCAAGGATCGGATCATGCCGCACATCGGCTTCGACTCGGTACATGGCCAGGAATGGTTCAGCAACAAGAATTACCTGCCTTTCCGGTGGGGCAAGGACGACCGGGCCTTTTTCGAAGGCGCGCAGAAGTACGTGAAGCAGTTACGCAAGCAGAAGCAGCCGTGGATGCTGACCCTGCTGACCGTCGGCACCCACCAGCCGTATTCCGCGCCGCAGCGTTACCTGCAGCGCTACGACACGACCAAGCAGGCAGCGGTGGCCTATCTGGACGATGCCCTCGATGCCTTCCTGGTGAACCTGGAGCGCCAGGGGGTGCTCAAGGACACCCTGGTGGTCATCACGTCGGATGAGTCCCACGGTATCGACGGGGTCCGCCTGGCCTCCTCTTGGGGGTTCAGCCTGGTCCTGGCGCCGGAGCAGGCCCAGTTGCCGCGTCTGAAGCAAGGAACCTACGGCCATGTGGACATGGCCACGTCGCTGCTCGATTACTTTGCCCTGCCGATCCCGGCCGCCTTGAGCGGGCGCTCGCTGTTCCGTGATTACGACACGGGCCGTGAAATGATTGCCTACACCAACGGCATGCTGCGCTACCACGATGGCCACGGAACCTTGACCGAGTGCGACTTCCAGCAACGCTGCCGACGGTACGCCAGCCAAGGCTTCATCGCCGACCAGGCCGAATATATGGATCGTGCCACCGATACCACCGGCCAGCAGCTCACCGCCCTGGCCAATACCCTGGACCAGTCACTGCTGCAGACGCCGTTGAACCTGCGCTACCAATTTGGCGGGCCGGCAGCGATCCAGCTACGTAAGCGCATCCGTGACGAGTGGGCCGACAACCTGATCGGTGCGCAATACCTGGAAATGCCCGAGGGCTCCCATACGCGCGTACGGGTGATCGTTCGTTCCCTGGACCCCAAGCATGACGCCTATATCCAGCTCAAGGCCAAGGAATACGAACAGGATGTGCCGCTGGGTTTGCCGGAAGAGATCATCGTGACAGCCGACCGACCGCTGGAGCTGGAGTTCGGCTTCGACAACCCTTCGGCGCGCAAGGCGTTTTCCTTCCACCTGCTGGGGTATGGCGGGGGTGAGGTGGAGGTCAGCGATTTCAGCGTGATCACCGGTGTTGCCGGGGGCGGCTGATACGCCCCCGCACGCCCCCTAAAGTGGCGGGCCCGATATCAGCATTGCCCGGCAAGGGCTTCGCCCTTGATCGCGGGACCAGCCCGCTCCTACAGGGGATCGCGCTGGCCGCTTGTTCTTTGCGCGCCTATACGGCGATCAGGCGATCGCCGCGTCCACCAAAACCTGGGCCTCGCGCACCAGGCGCTGCAGGTGCTCTTCGCTGACGAAGCTCTCGGCGTAGATCTTGTAGATATCCTCGGTGCCCGATGGCCGTGCGGCGAACCAGCCGTTGGCGGTCATCACCTTCAAGCCACCAATGGCCTGACCGTTGCCCGGTGCATGACTGAGGATCTGCTCGATTGGCTCACCGGCCAGTTCCGTGGAAGTCACCTGCTCGGCAGCCAGCTTGCTCAACAGCGCCTTCTGCCGTGCATCGGCCTTGGCCTCGACGCGGGTGGCGAACGGCTTGCCCAACTCGGCGGTAAGGTCGGCGTAGGCCTGGCTCGGGTTGCGTCCGGTGCGGGCGGTCATCTCGGCGGCCAGCAATGCCGGAATCAAGCCGTCCTTGTCGGTGGCCCAGACGCTGCCATCCTTGCGCAGGAACGAAGCCCCCGCACTTTCCTCGCCACCAAAGCCGAGCGAGCCATCGAACAGCCCTTGGGCGAAGAACTTGAAGCCCACCGGCACTTCGTACAGCTCGCGGCCCAGACGCGCTGTGACGCGGTCGATCAGCGCGCTACTGACCACCGTCTTGCCCACGGCCGCGTCGCTGCGCCAGTGCGGGCGATGGCGGAACAGGTAGTCGATGGCCACGGCCAGGTAGTTGTTCGGCTGCAGCAGGCCGTCCGGGGTGACGATACCGTGGCGGTCGTGGTCCGGGTCGCAGGCGAATGCCACGTCGAAGCGCTCGCGCAAGCCGATCAGGCCCTGCATGGCATGAGGCGAGGATGGGTCCATGCGGATCTGCCCGTCCCAGTCGACGGTCATGAAGCGGAACGTGGGGTCGACCTCGGTGTTGACCACGTCCAGGTCCAGACGGTAGTGCTCGGCGATGGCCTGCCAGTAGCGCACCCCGGCACCGCCCAGGGGGTCGACGCCCAGGCGCAGCTTGGCGTTGCGGATAACGTCGAAGTCGATGACGTTTTCCAGGTCCGCCACGTAGCGGCCCACGTAGTCGTAGCGCTGGGTAGTCGCTGCCTGCAGGGCCTGCGCATGGTCCATGCGCTTGACACCGGCAAGGCCAGCGGCCAGCAGTTCGTTGGCCTTGGCTTCGATCCACTTGGTGACGTCGCTGTCGGCCGGGCCGCCGTTGGGCGGGTTGTACTTGAAGCCACCGCTCTGGGGCGGGTTGTGCGACGGCGTGATGACGACGCCATCGGCCAGGCCCTGCTGGCGGTCACGGTTATGGCAGAGAATGGCATGGGACACCGCCGGGGTCGGGGTGTATTCATCGTCCTTGGACAGCATCACCTGCACGCCATTGGCGGCCAGCACTTCCAGCGCGCTGGCTGCAGCCGGTGCGGAGAGCGCATGGGTGTCGGCACCGACGAACAGTGGGCCGTCGATGCCTTTTTCCTGGCGGTACAGGCAGATGGCTTGGGTGATCGCCAGCACATGGTCTTCGTTGAAGCTCAGCTCGAGCGAGGTGCCTCGGTGCCCGGAGGTGCCGAAGGCCACGCGCTGGGCCGCCACCGCGGCGTCAGGGCGGCCGGTGTAGTAAGCGGTGAGCAGGCGGGGAATATCGACCAGCACGCTGGCCGGAGCCGGCTTGCCTGCCAAAGGACTGAGCGTCATGCAAGAACCTCGAGTTCAACGGATGTAGGTGTTGGAACGCGCAGTGTACTGGGAGTTGCAACGCCGTGCGATGGGGCCCGCGGCGATTATTCGCCCGCCACCTGCCACCAGCCAGGGAACATCTGCCGTACACGCGGCTCGGCGAAGCGTTCGTCGATCAGCAGCAGCACGCCTTGATCCTGGTCGCCACGGATCACCCGGCCGGCGGCCTGGATGACCTTGCGCACGCCTGGGTACAGGTAGGCGTAGTCGAAGCCTGCACCGAACTGCCGGCCCAGGCGCTGCTTGAACTGTTCGTTGACCGGGTTGACCTGGGGCAGCCCCAGGGTGGCGACGAAGGCACCGATCAACCGGGTGCCGGGCAGGTCGACGCCTTCGCCAAAGGCGCCGCCCAACACCGCGAAACCGACCCCCTGCCCATCGGGCACGAAGCGGGCGAGAAACGCCTCGCGTGCCCCTTCGTCCATGCCCGGAGCCTGTTCCCAACGCGGGATGGTCGGGTAGCGCTCGGCCAACAGCGCGGCCACTTGGCCGAGGTATTCGAAACTGCTGAAGAACGCCAGGTAGTTGCCCGGCGCGCGTCGGTACTGCTCGGCGATCAGTTCCACGATCGGTGCCAGGGAGGCATGCCGTTCGCGATAACGGGTGCAAACCTGGCTGGCGATGCGCACCTGCAGCTGCTCGGCCCGAAACGGCGCGGATACTTCGAGCCAGGCGGTGTCGGCCGGCATGCCCAGCAGGTCGGCGTAGAAATGCCGGGGGTTGAGCGTGGCGGAGAACAACGTGACGCTGCGCGCCGCACTCATGCGCGGGCCCAGCAACCGCGCCGGTATCACGTTACGCAAGCACAAGGTGGCCAGCCGGCGCTTGCGCGGGCCGCTGCGCACGCTCACGTCGAAGATGAAGTGTTCGTCGAACAATTCCGCGACCCGATTGAACTGCAAGGCCTGGAAATAGAACTGCAAGACGGCCGGCTCCATCTCGCCCGGGGCCTGTTCAAGACGCACCTGGATCAGCCCGATGCACTGCTGCAACGCGCCAAGGAACGCCCCGGGCAACTGGTCGCTGGCCTCGTAGGGAGCCCGTTGCGCCTTGTACAACGCGTTCCACTGCCGGTTGAGTCGGTCCAGGGCGCTGCCCAGACCCGCCGGCTTGCCTTGACGCAACGCCTGCAATTGGCCCTGGTCGAGGCTTGCGCTGTACATGCCGCGCCCCCGCTCTACCAAGTTGTGGGCCTCGTCCACCAATACCGCGACCCGCCACTGGTTGGCCTGGGTCAAGGCATGCAACAAGGCATGGGCATCGAAGTAGTAGTTGTAGTCGGCTACCAGCACATCGACCCAGCGCGCCATCTCCTGCCCCAGGTAGTACGGGCAGACCTGGTGCGCCAGGGCCACCTCGCGCAGGCCGGCACGGTCGAGCAGCGGCCGTTGCGCCGCAGCCTCACGCGCGGCGGGCAGGCGATCGTAGAAGCCTCGCGCCAACGGGCAGGACTCGCCATGGCAAGCACTGCCGGGATGCTCGCAGGCCTTGTCCCGAGCGATCAGTTCCAGGGTACGCAAGGCCGGCTGCGGTGTGGCCTCGGTGACCTGGCGCAGGGCATCGAGGGCCAGGGCCCGCCCTGGGGTCTTGGCGGTGAGGAAGAACAGTTTGTCCAGTTGCTGCGGCACCATGGCCTTGAGCAATGGGAACAAGGTGCCGAGGGTCTTGCCGATACCGGTGCTGGCCTGGGCCATCAGGCAGCGGCCGGTACTGACCGCCTTGTACAGGGTCTCGGCCAACTGGCGCTGGCCCTGGCGGAACTGTGGGTAGGGAAAGCCCAGGGCCTTGAGGTCGCGGTCGCGCTCGGCCAGGCGCCTCTCCTGGGCCTGGGCCCAGGCCAGGAAACAGCGGCATTGGCTTTCGAAGAAACGCTGCAGGTCGGTGGCGGTGTGCTGCTCGCTGATCACGGTCTGCCGATCGCTGTCCACGTCCAGGTACACCAGCGCGACCTCGATCGAATTCAGTTGTCGCGCCTGACACAGCAGCCAGGCGTAGACTTTGGCCTGGGCCCAATGCAACTGGCGATGGTTGCCGGGTTGGCGGGCCAGGTCGCCACGATGCGTCTTGATTTCCTCCAGGCGGTTGGCTGCCGGGTCGTAGCCATCGGCTCGCCCCCGGACCTCGAGCCCCTGGTACTCGCCTTGCAGCGCCACCTCGGACTGGTACCCTGCCCCGCGCCTTGCCACCACCCGGCGATGGCCGGCAATACCTTCCTGGGCCGTGGGCGACGGCGTGAAACGCAGGTCCAGGTCCCCGACCTTGGCGCTGAACTCGCACAGCGCGCGTACCGCCACGGTGTAGGTCATGCCGTATCGCTCCAGCGGACATGGCAGACCGCGACTGGCAAGCCGTGCTCACGGCAGAATTCCAGCCAGCGCAGCTGGTTGTCCTGCAGGCGGTCACCGGGCCCCTTGACCTCGACCATGCGGTAACGGCCTTCCCCCGGCCAGAACTGGACCAAGTCGGGCATGCCGGCGCGGTTGTTGCGGATATCTTGCAACAGGCGCAGGAAGCACTGTTTCAGGTGCATCGCCGGTATGCAGTCCAACGCCTGCTCCAGCAGCTCTGGCGTGAGCATCGGCCAGAACACGAAGGGCGATTGCAAGCCCTGCTTGGCCACAAAGCGCTCGGCTATGGCCTGCCGGTAGCTACCATCGTCGAGTCGAGCGAGGCAGGCGTCGAACAGGGCGGTGCGACGCTGCCGGAAATCATCGTCGTGCAGGTCTTGAGGGCCGGCCTGGAAGGGGTGGAAGAACGCGCCAGGTACCGGGGCGAAGATCGCCTCCCAACACAACAGGCCGAACAGGCTGTTGAACAGCGTGTTTTCCACGTAATGACAAGTGCCCCCGCCCTGGGTCAGGTGCAGGCGCACCGCCTCTTCGACGCCGAGTTCCGCGAGCGCCGCTGGCAGCTCCAACTCGATCAGCTCGAGCTCCGCTGCGCGGCGACGGGCCCCAGGTGGCCCGCCCAGCTTGCGCGAAAGGCGTGGCAACATGCGGGCCAGCGCCTGGGACTCAAGGGCATTGGCCGGGGCAGCGGCCATTTCCGACGCCAGTGCGTGGGCCTGCGCCCATCGCTCGCTACGCTCCAGGGCCCGTACCTGGCGGATACGTGCCTCGGGGTGGTTGCTCCGACCGTACACCTCGAGGGCCTGGTCCCAGTCGCCCAGTCGCTCGCAGCGTTGGCCAATGCCATACAAGACCCGGGAATGGCGCCGGGCAAGCCAGGGGTTGTCGCTGTGCAGCCCCTCCAGGGTAGCCAGCACGACGCCTGGCGCCTCCCCTTGCTCCAGGCGTTCGGCACACTGATGCAAGGCCATGGCCAGATCGACCTCGACGCGTTGGCGCAATGCCCGAGAGTCGGCACTGAACGGCACCTGCTCATAGCGCAGCACACCCAGGTCGGCAAGTACGAACTCTGACCAGTCCTGGTACAGGTTGCCGAAGAACAACAGGCGCAAGCGATCGCATAACGGTTGCAGGCGCCAATGGAAAATACGCACAGGGCAGGACGGGAACCATTGCGTCAGTGGCCGGGGCGAAAGCGCCAGTGGCAACAATTGCGCCAACAACTCGGCCTTTGCTGCCCGGGGCCGACTCAGTTGCGCAGCGAAGCACTGAACGAGTTCTTCCTTGCGCAGCACACCGAACAGTTGCTCCAGGGCCAACGTCACGTGGTCACATACCCACCCAAGCTGCAACAACGGCTCGAGCGCCACCTGCCACGGGCCGATTTCGGCGTAGTCGAGCCGGTCACTGCGGAACAACTCCCCTTTGCGCATGACCATGCGCACCAGCATGGCCTGGGCAGGCTGGGGTAACTCGGCAAACGTGCGCAAGAAGCCCTGCTCGGCATCATCGAGCACATCGGCATAGCGCTGCTGGACCCATGCCACGACCTGCCTGAAGTTGTGCAGGTAATAGAATGGGTCGTCGACGGAATGGGCAATCACGGTGACAGGGCAAATAGCGGGACAGGCACTGGTTATACATACAGACCAGCCCCGCTGACAAGCGCCCCGGATCGGCGGTCACCCTGGTGCGTCATCCGCCAACGGCTGTGCCAAGGCCCGGCCCAGCCTGTGCAACAGCGGCTCCAGCCCTTCTCGGGGGGCGCCCTGCCAGGTCAGGGCCACATACCCCACATGGTTTCCCTGCAGGCTGAACCGTTCGCCGGGTGTAATCATCAAACCCGTGCCAGCCAATACCGCCTGCGCCTCGTCAAGGTTCGCCGGCTGCGTCAAGCGGCCCCATATCCTCCGGCCACCCTCTGGTTTGGCAGCCACCACTCTGTCTCCCAGACATAGCTCGACCTGCAGAAACAAGTGCTCCATATGCGCCTGCAGCTCGCTGCGCAAGCGCGGCAACCAAGCCTCCACCTCGCCCTTGGCGCAGACCAGGGCAATAGCCTGCTGGCGCAACGGCGGGATCAGGAAGCCACGGCGGGCGATGGCCTCTTCCACTCCCATCTGGCGGCAGAGCAGATACGCATAGGGCCCCTCGGCACCCAACGTCGCCTCCAGCGACCCCAGCACCAACAGCCGGCGAATATCGACTCCGTCGCGAAGATGCATGGTCGGCGGCTCGCCAAAGCAATGCGCGCTGTCCAGGTCGTTTTCGAGCAACCAGGCCGGATGGTCGGCGAGCAATCGAGCCACAGCCTGCTGGTCGCAATACGAGACCCTGCGCCCCAAGGGCGTGGCAAGGCAGGACGGCAACACCACCAGGGCCACAGGCTCACAGGCGAGCACGTGTGCCAGACGCTCCAGGTCCAGCGCGCTGTCATCGCCCGCAGGCACTTCCAGGACCCGCATCCCGGCCCAGCGCAGCGCCTGGAGCAGGCGTCGGCAACATGGCGTGGCCACCACGGCGGTCGCTCCCTGCAGGCGCAAAGCCCGCAGTAACGCCTCCAGCAAGGCCTGCACATCCGTTGCCAAGTGAACATGCTCGGCATTCCAGCTGTGCCCGGACGAGCGTGTGTAGCGAGCGGCCAGGACGTGGCGCAGCAATGCGCCCTCGCCTGAGCGCCAGCTCGACGCACCTGTTTGACGGGATAGCCGCCGCTCCTGGGCAAGCAAGGCTCGCTCGAGCCCCATGGGGGTTGCCATCGGCAGGGCGAACGCGGGCCGAGGCCGTGGCGCGGCCGATTGTTCGCGCTCCCTGGCTTCGAACGCCACGAAATAGCCAGACTTGGGCACCGACCGTACTCGCCCCTGATGCTCGAGCAGGCTGTAGGCATTCTGCACCGTGGCCAGCGATACCTTCAGACGTGCAGCCAGGTCTCGTAACGAGGGCAGACGGCCTTCCTCGGAGGGGTCGGCCTGGTTGATGAGCGCTTCAATGTAGCGACACACCGCCTGGTAGGCGAACTCGCCCCGCCCGCAGCGCCCCATCAGAGCGCCGCCTGACGCACCGTTGCAGGAGGCGGTGAGGCGCCTGGCACCAGGCGCAGATCGATGTCGCGCCGCACCAGGTTGGCCAGCACCCGCCGGACCGGGGCGCTAAGCCGCCCAGCGTAGATCGCCTGAAGCTGCGTCAAGGTGAGGCCGCTGGTATCCACCAGCCATCGCTTTACCGCCTCGGGGCACGGCTTGCCCTGCAGTGCTTTGTGCAGATACGGCAAGGCAACTTGCATACAGGGATGACAACGCTGCAGAAAGTAAGAAAGATCGCGGCCATGATCGCAAAAAGGCGCAAACAGCAGACAGGCCAGTTGCGCCTCGTTCAACCCATGGGCCTGCAGAAATGGCGCCCGGACCTGCTGCTGCACCCGCAGCCACCAGGTCAACTGCGTGCCCTTGAGCGACAGGCGCGTGCCCTGCCCTTCATCCGCACGCAGCCGGGCCTTGAGCGTGCACAAGTTCCTGACAAGGTGAGGTTCGAGGGCGTTCGCCTTGGCGTTGCCCAGATCATCCGCGAGACCCAGCATGTCATCCAGAGCGCCCATGCCAGACGACGGATACAACAGATCGTCAACTGCGAGGACGTTGACCAGGTGTTCACGAGCCACCACAGCCGGTGCGGTGACGAAGCGCCCCGCGGGCGCCCCGACCAGCATCTGCAACCGCCCCAGGCCCTTTACCAGTGAGGCCGCGCAACGATGCACATCGTCCAGGCCCGGCGCCTTGGCAAGACGCATGATCCGGCGGCCCCACGCCAGGAATCGAAGGCGGTGACGACCCGACCAGGCCGTCACCAAGGTATTGGCTCCATCGGTACAATCGAGCGCCAGGCGCAGGGCATCGGCCAGTTGCAGGTGCAGGCGAGCGCCCAACAGCGCGGCAGGCGCTGCCTCGGCAAGGTGGCCGAACAACAGCATCGCTTCCCGCGCCCCCGACCACTGCGCCGTAACCAACGATTGACGGCAACTGAATGGCACCAGTTGGTCATCCTCGACCATGAGCAGTTCCACCCGCGGATCGTCCTGCATGACCAATGCACTGAAGCTGCGATCGTGCCGGTGTAGCGTCCCTGCATCCACCCCCGGCAAGCACGCCACCACCACGCGCAGGCGGAACGTGCTGCCGCAACGCAAGGCCAGGCTCAACTGGGCCGCCCGCACGCAGGCCAGCAGCTGGGCACTGCGCCGGTCGCTGCCCAGCACCATCAACAAGCGGAACCGGTCGAGGTACTCCTGGCCACCCGCCGCCATCACCAGGCGGTGGGTCAGCAGTTGCAACGAGGCTTGCTGTGCCCGAGGCATGTGCGCGTTAACGCGCTCGAGGACTTGTTGGTAGACATAGTGCATGGCTTGGTCATGTAGGCTGCTCATTGAATAACTCCTTGTCCTTCAGTGCGTCGCATCCACGACAAGTATTGACTGCAAGTGCGGGCACTTTTTACTTTGCAGACTTTTCCCACAGCCATTTGGGAAATAACGCAAGGTCTAGCGACAAGCACAACGCCATTGGCCCCTGTCGACCATACCGACCAGCCTCGAACCTTCCCACCCCTGTATACAAGCCGTCCCAAGCGCATTTTATGCTCCTTGCAATCACTGACACGGCTTCATTATCGAAGGTTGCGGTACGAATAAAAGATACAGATCTCGGTAAAAAAACCATTCAGCGGCGTCAAATTTTAATAACGACAACAGCGATACAATCAAGCACCCCTTCGTCAAACGGCAAACTTCACCCGCAACAGCTGCAACTAAAACAAAAAAGCTGTCAGATATTATCCCTAATTACGTAAGAGCATTCTGATAACCCAAAGAAATGCGTTATGCATCAGGATAGAAAACCGCCCCGCAGTGTCGTCGCACTGCGGGGCGGCCTCATGTGAAGTCGAGAAGGTGCGCCAATGGCCCTGAGTAGCGTGCCTGGCGCAACGGGCGGATCACTCCATCGTCAATACGATCCGCCCACCGCAAGGGCAGCCATCCATGTAGCGATGGGCTTCGACCACTTGGTCGAACGGATACACCTTGACGATCTGTGGCGTCAGCAACTGGTCGGCGGTGAACTGGTTGATATCGCGCAGCGCACGCTGCAGCGCCACCTGGTCCTGGCAGATGCCCAGTTCCGGCTTACCGGTGAAGTTGCTGATGCAATGCACGTAGAACTGGATGTTCTTCTGGAACGCGGCACATGCCGGAAACGGCGTCTGGTTGCCGCCTTGCAGGCCATACAGCACGAGACTGCCGCGCGGTGCCAACACGTCGCCCAACAGCGACATCTGTGGCCCGCCCATGCCGTCGAGGACCATGTCCACGCCGCGGCCATCGGTGTATTTGCCGACCTGCATGAGCAGGTCCTGTTCCTCGGTGACGATCACCTTCTCGGCGCCCAGGCCCAGCAGGTAGTCGCGCTGCTCCGGGTCTTTGGTGGCAGCGAATACCCTCAACCCCAGGGCCTTGCCCAGTTGCACGAACGCGGGGCCCGCGCAGTGGCTGGCATCGGTGACCAGGGCAGTCTGCCCGGCCTTGGCCCGGGCCAGATCGACATAGGCAAAATAGGCGATCAGCAACGGGGTGTAATGGACACTGGCCTCGATGGGCGTGAGCACGTCAGGGTAGCGGGTGATGGCCGTGCGCGGCAGGACGATCACATCGCCGTAGACCGGGTGGTCGTTGGCGCTGGTGGCAGGGAAACTGGCCACCCGGTCGCCGACCGCGATGTCTTCGACACCCTCGCCGACCGCCATCACCACCCCGGCCATCTCATGGCCGATACCCGCCGGCAGACGCGCCTGGGACGGCGCCAGGTTCTGCCGCCACAGCACGTCGTACCAGCTGACGCCGATCGCCTCGACGCGGATCTGCACCTCGCCCGCCGCAGGGGACGGTTCGGCCTGCTCCTCGCAACGGAGCACATCGGCCGCGCCGAACTTGTGGAAACGGATCATGCGGGACATCGCATACCTCGCCTGTGTGAAACTCGTATTACCACGGACTTTATCCGGGCTTTTGCCGTTAGACCATCAGTGGCTATTAATAGTCGACATGCCTGTCATCGATTGGGCCCCTGGCAATTCCTTGCATTGGCACCCGGAAATCGATGCAGGGTAACAGCCTTTGGCCTTAAGATTCACCCCTGCCCCCTTCAAGGCGAAGCGTATCGATGAACCGTAACGACCTGCGTCGCGTAGACCTGAACCTGCTGATCGTGTTCGAAACGCTCATGCACGAGCGCAGCGTGACCCGTGCAGCCGAGAAGCTGTTCCTCGGCCAGCCGGCCATCAGCGCGGCCTTGTCGCGCCTGCGCACCCTGTTCGACGACCCGCTGTTCGTGCGCACCGGGCGCAGCATGGAGCCCTCGGCTCGGGCCCAAGAGATCTTCGCCCTGCTCTCCCCGGCACTGGACTCGATCTCCACCGCGGTCAGCCGCGCCGCCGAGTTCGACCCCGCCACCAGCACCTCGGTGTTTCGCATCGGCTTGTCCGACGATGCCGAATTCGCCTTGCTGCCCCAGTTGCTCAAGCGCATCCGCGCCGAGGCGCCGGGGATCGTGCTGGTGGTGCGCCGAGTCAACTACCTGCTGATGCCCACGCTGCTGGCCTCGGGCGAGATTTCCGTCGGCGTGAGCTACACCAACGAGCTGCCGGCCAACGCCAAGCGCAAGGTGCTGCGCCGCAGCAAGCCCAAGCTGCTGCGCGCCGACAGTATGCCCGGTGCCATCAGCCTGGATGACTTCTGCGCCCGCCCCCATGCGCTGGTATCGTTCGCGGGCGATCTTTCCGGCTTCATCGACGAAGCTCTGGAGGAGGTCGGTCGCAAACGCCACGTGGTCCTGGCCGTGCCCCAGTTCAACGGCCTGGGCAGCCTGCTGGCCGGCACCGATATCGTCGCCACGGTGCCCGACTACACTGCCGACGCTCTCACGGCCGCCGGAGGCCTGCGCGCCGAGGACCTGCCCCTTGACGTGCGCAGCTTCGAGCTGCACATGGCCTGGCGCGGCGCCCAGGACAATGATCCGGCCGAGCGTTGGCTGAGGTCGCGGATACAGATGTTCTTTGGCGACCCTGAGAGTCTTTGACTAGCACATCGAGCCCCGATATTTCTTCCGCCTGAATCAGGCCAACACCGTAACCTGCGAGGTGAACTACCCACCACGCCGGACAAATGTATGAAAATGTAAAAAATATGATGGCATAACGCCTCTTCAACCGGCAAAATCCACACGTATTCAACGGATTTGAAGGACCGGTTCCGATGACATGGCCAGTAACGCTGAAACTCGACAGCGCAGCCTATCCTCTGAGCGTAGTGCAACGTGCCGCTTACTCTCTGGCCGACACTGTCGCGATCCAAGTCGGCATTGAAACCGACCAAATCAGCCTCACGGCGTTCCCCGCCGAAGCAAGGCTGATGCTTTCCCCGGAGCAGATAAATACGCTGATCCTCCAACATTTGAACGACTTCGCCCTGCGCGCCCACATCAATCAAGAAACCGCAGGATTGCGTGAAGCTCTGACCCGAGCCGCACTCGCTGGATGCGGGATTCCGCAGTGACGCTGATTGCGACAGACGCCAAGCACTACCGCTTGCTGCCTTTCCGATTCATTCGCATGAACACGGGACATGACCGTGACATCCTGCTCACCTCCGATACCGGTGAGTACATGCACGTGACCGAGGAACAGTTACGAGCCCTCAGTTACTTCGACGTTCAAGCGGGTACGCCTTTTTTCAAGGACCTGCTGGCTCGCCACTTCATCTACGAACCAGGCCGCCACGACCCATTCCCGGAAATGGCCGCGCAGTATCGCAGCCGTAAGGACTTTCTCTTCGAAGGCCCTGCGTTGCACTTGTTCGTGGTTACATTGCGCTGCAATCACACCTGCCAATATTGCCAAGTGTCGCGCGCCCCTCTAGGTGGTTCGGGCCATGACCTGTCGCAAACAGATGCACTGGCGGCTGTCGATCGTCTTTTCGAATCGAATGCTCCTGCATTGACTGTGGAGTTTCAGGGTGGCGAGCCGCTTCTGGCCTTCGAGCGTGTCCGTCAAATCATCGAATGGATCGTTGAGAGGAACGTGCTCGAGCAACGGGATATCCAGTTCGTCATCACCACCACGCTGCACCACCTGACGAACGAAATACTCGACTTCGCAGAACAACATCGCATCCAGTTTTCGACCTCGCTGGATGGACCGGCCGCCTTGCACAATGCCAACCGTCCTACTCCGTCACGGGATTCCTACGAACGCACTGTAAAAGGCATCCAGTGGGTCCGTGAGCGCCTTGGCCATGATGCAGTTTCCGCGCTGACCACGCTGACTTCCAGAAGCCTCGAGCAACCTGAAGCGATCATCAATGAGTATGTGAACCAAGGCTTCTCCACCATCTCGCTTCGGCCGTTGAGCCCTTATGGATTCGCCACCAAAAGTGCCCATCGCCTTGATTATCCTATCGATCGCTACCTGGCCTTCTACAAGAAGGCCCTGACCTATTTGCTCGATATCAACCAACAGGGCGTCTATCTCTCGGAGTCTTATACGAGCCTATTGCTGAAGAATATCCTGACACCTTTCTCCTGCGGCTATGTGGACCTGCGTTCCCCTGCTGGCGCAGGCACGGCAGCGCTGGTTTACAACTATGACGGTCACGTCTATCCCTCGGACGAAGCCCGAATGCTGCTGGAGATGGGTGAAGATGGTTTGAGGCTCGGCACCGTGCAGCAACCCCTGTCTGAATTACTCGCATCGCCCGTTATGGATGCGTTGCTCGCCAGTGGCGTTGCAGAAGCATTGCCGGGCTGCTCCGACTGCGCACTTGTTCCGTACTGTGGTGCTGACCCGGTCGAACACTATGCCCGCCAGGCTGATCCGATCGGACACCGGGTGTTCAGCAGTTTCTGCAAGAAGAACATGGGGCTGCTCAAGTATTTATTCGGCCTGCTTCGTGATGGAGACGACAACATTCAAAGGGTGCTGCTGTCCTGGTTGAACAGGCGCTCCTATAACGACGTTCGTTTCCCGGGTTACAGGGGATGACGGCGATGCTGCGTAAAGAGACCCATTTCGAAATCCATCATCTGAGTGAGCCAAAGCTGCTCAAGGTCATCACCCTGGATGAATTCATCGAACAAGGCCTGGCTGTTTGTGCCGGAAGCGCTGAGTTCGGAGACCTGGTGCTTTGGCTGCCAAACGAACAACGACTGCGGAACCCGCATCTGCTCTCATTGCCGGTAGGCGGATTCCTGACCCCGGAGCCATTGATCGCAGACTTCGAGAACACCCGGCTACACCTGCACACCCCCAAAGATGCAAATGTCGTGCAGCCCGGCGATGTCATCGCCATCACACCAGGCAACGCGTTGGTACGAGTGCTCTATCGACGAGGCTCAGACAGCAACCTGCTGTTCATGACAGATCGATGCAACAGCCTTTGCCTGATGTGCTCGCAGCCGCCCAAAGATATCGATGATCGTTGGCACATCGAAGAGAACCTACGGCTGATCGACCTGATGGACGCGGGCGAGGAAAATCTGGGGGTCAGCGGCGGAGAGCCAACTCTTTTTCGTGATGGCCTGCTCGACATCCTGGCCAAGTGCAAAGCCGTTTTGCCACAGAAATCCATTCATGTGCTCAGTAACGGGCGCCAGTTGCAAGACCCAAGCTGGATCGCAGCGCTCACTGCCATCGACCACCCCCAGTTGAGCTGGGGCATCCCGCTGTATGCCGACAACGCCGAAGACCATGACCATGTGGTGCAGGCTCCAGGCGCTTTCAGTGAAACCCTGCAAGGCCTTTACAATCTGGCGCGCGCCAACCAGGTCATCGAAATACGCGTAGTACTCAATCGCCTGACCACGCCACGCTTGCCCGAGCTGGCCCACTATGTGTTCAGGAACCTGCCTTTCGTGCGACATGTTGCCCTGATGGGTATCGAAAGTACCGGCCTGGCCAGAAAACACTACGAAGAACTTTGGATCGACCCGCTGGATTATCAGGAGTCGTTGAGCCAGGCCGTGTATTTTCTGTTCAACCGCGCAGTGCCGGTTTCGATCTACAACCTGCCTCTGTGCCTGATCCCGGCCCACCTCTCGCGTTTCGCCCGCCAGAGCATCTCGGACTGGAAGAACCTGTTCATCGATACCTGTCAGCAATGCGCTGCCGTCAAACACTGCTCCGGCTTCTTCAAATCCCACACCGACCGCTGGCAAAGCCGCGGCGTACAACCACTATCGACCGACGCCTTTAGCGTCTATGCAAGGAGTGCACAGTGAAATTGCTCGACCGCTGGAAAGTCCTGATCAGTGGGGTCGGCCTGCTGCCGATGGCAGGTACTACCCTGGCTCAAGCTGGCCATATGTCGCTCGCCGATGCGAACTGGCAATCCAACGACAAGTTACAACCCCCGGTATTTTCCGATACGCTCAATGCGCCAGACACTGTGAATATTTATGCGGCACATCGCTCGCACAGTTCACACCGGTCCCACAGTTCGCACAGTTCTCATTACAGCGGCTCGGGAGGCTATAGCGCGCCTCGCTACTACAGCCCACCCGTTACCACTACCCGGAGCTACAGCGCGCCCAGTACTTCGAGCGGTACCTCAAGCAGCAACAGCCTTTATCAATCGTCTAGTGCCAACAGCGGGAGAAGTTCGAATACTTCAAATAGCCGCGCGACCCGTGAGCAGAAAAACAACCTGGTAACACGTGTGCAGACCGCGCTGATGGTGCGCCAGTACTATCAAGGCGCCATTGATGGGGTGATGGGCAAAGCGACACGTGGCGCATTGATGGCTTTTCAAATGGACAGTGGGCTGACCGTGAATGGCCGGATGGATACGCCATCGCTGAATGCGTTGGGTATCAAGATTCCTTAAGTCGCTTCAGATTGAATCCAGCGCCTATTCCGGAGTCCGTCTGGGCATCGATCAGCCGGCTACAAGGCAAGTGCATGTCAATCAAGCAATCTGGGGCCGCTGCGCGCCCCATCGCGGGACGAGCCCGCTCCTACAGGGGCCTCGCCATTGATGAGAATCTTGGTGCATTTGATTGCCACTTCTTGAACCCCTCGACGATCAAGTCCACCATGGACAAAATCACCACGCCCGTGGTTGTGAAGCCTACTTCCCGGGGCTCGCCCACTCTCCTAAATCCAAACTGTGGCACAAGATGAAGATCGAGAATTACAAGGCAATCGCCGACAGCATCGCGTTGCTGCTCTTCCCGCACGCGGAAGTCATCGTGCATGAGGTCAAAAGCCAAACTGTCGTTCACATTGCCAACAATTTTTCCAAGCGAAAGCTGGGTGATGATTCGGCATTGGACCAGGAGCTCGGGGATTTTCGTAGCTCCGCCAGTATTGGCCCGTACGAAAAGATCAACTGGGATGGGCAGAAAATACGCTCGATCACCAGCGTTCTGTACGATCAGAACGGGCAGGCTGAATTCCTGCTCTGCATCAATTTGAATTTTTCGGTGCTGGAGCAAGCGCGAGAAGCACTGGATGCTTTCTTCCAGGTCAGCCGCTTGATCCCTCAACCAGATGCGCTGTTCAAGGATGACTGGCAAGAGCGGATCAACACCTTCCTGCACGCCTGGCTCAAGGAACGTAACCTGTCACTGCGCACATTGAAGATGCAAGACAAGCGCGCCCTCGTTGAGGCGCTCCATGCAGAAGGAGCGTTCGAGGGCCGAAGTGGCGCGGACTATGTAGCCAATGTACTCAGCATGGGCAGAGCGACTGTCTACAAGTACCTCAAGGAGCTGAGAGCCTAGTGTGGTTATTGGTCGTATTTGCAAAACACCACACTAGCGCCTTCACGTACGACAGGACCACCCGTGTGGAAAGCCTTGATTTAGAGGGGTCGATCTCTCCATCGCCGGTACCGAGGTACGCCTAAGCTGCAATGTTCGAATGCCTGAAGGCCCTTGCCGCACAGAGAAAATAGGTCTACCGTAGACCAATATTCTACGCAAGAGCCATGCATGATGTCGATTCAGACTCGCTTCACGGACCTCCCTCCCCTCGGCCCCGGTAATACGGTCCGCCTGCTCACTCATGAATTCACCGGACAGGAATCTGCGCGTAGCGCCTATATCCAAGCCGGCCTTCATGCGGATGAGCATCCAGGGCTGCTGACGCTGTGGCACCTGCAGGAAATGCTGGTTGACCTGCACCAGGAAGGCCGAGTCTTGGGCAAGATCGTCATCTGTCCATTCGCGAATCCAGTGGGGATGACGCAGAACGTACTTGGATTCTGGACCGGCCGTTTCAACCTGGCTAACGGTGAAAACTTCAACCGCAATTTTCCAGATCTCATCCCGATGCTGGAGGCTCAGCGCATCGACAACGGTACGGTGTTGCCGGAGCAGAAACTGCAGGCCGCGATTGCCGCGCTGTCGACCACGGACACCGTCAGCGCGCTGCGCAAAGCACTGCTAAGCGAAGCGCTCCAACATGACGTCGTGTTGGATCTGCATTGCGATACTGCAGGTGTGCTGCACTTGTACGCGAACGAGGCCCAGCGTGACCGGGCAACCAGACTCGCCGCCTGCATGAACATCGATGTTGTCTTTCTCGAGCACTGCGCGGGAGGCCAACCTTTCGATGAGTCGTGCAACCGTCCATGGAACTGGCTCATCGACCAAGGTTTGAGCGCTCGAGAGCAGCGTCCTTTCGCCGCCAGTATCGAGCTTCGTGGGCAAGCGGATGTGGACGACGAACTGGCAAAACAGGACGCGAAAGGGATCCTGAACTTCCTGGCAAGCGAAGGGCTGTTGCGTCTTGACGATCAGCCTCAAGCGAAAGGCTCCCCTCAAATCTACCCACTCGAGGGCGCAAGCCACTTGCCCTCTCCAGGACATGGTCTGCTGGCTTGGAAAAAACGTCCCGGGGACCGCATCACGAAAGGCGAATTGATCGCCGAACTCGTGCCGATCGACGCCCCGGTCGGCACCCCGAGAACGCCCATTCACAGCGATGTAGATGGCGTTCTCGTGGTTCAACCGCTCTTCAAGCTAGTACGCGCCGGCCAACGCGTAGCACTGCTTGCCGGTATCGAACCACTTTCCAATCGACGAGCAGGCCAATTGCTCAATCACTTCTGAATTCACGAAGGGTTAAAAATGACTGTCTACGCCAACGACCTGTTTTCGCTATACGAGGCGATTGCCGAAGCGCACCGAGCATTGCGCCCAGAAGTGAGTGTCACACCGCTCACCCACAGCGCTCGTCTGTCCGAAATGACCGGGTGCCATGTATACCTCAAATGCGAGCACCTGCAGCACACGGGCTCGTTCAAGTTCCGCGGCGCCAGCAACAAAGTCCGCCTGTTGCCCGAAGCCCAGCGCAAGCTGGGTGTAATTACCGCCTCGTCGGGTAACCACGGGCAGGGCTTGGCGCTTGCCGGCAAAGTCCTGGGGGTACCGGTCACGGTCTACACCACCACCTCGGCATCCGCTTACAAGCTGGATGCCATTCGCGCCCTCGGCGCAGAAGTCGTGAGCCTCGACATGGATCCGCTGAGCGTGGAACTCGAGGCTGCCCGCCAGGCTGAGATCCAAGGCAAACCGTTTGTTTCGCCTTATAACGATCCAGAAATCATCGCGGGCCAGGGCACGATCGGCATTGAGCTCTTCGAACAAGCACCGGATCTGGATGCGGTATTCGTCGCGGTTGGCGGTGGCGGCATGATTTCCGGAATCGGCGCCGCCTTACGCGCGCTAAACCCGAAGATCCACATCATCGGTTGCTGGCCAGCTAACGCCCCAACCATGCAGAAATCGCTTGAAGCGGGCGAAATCATCGAAATGGAAGAAGACGACACCCTGTCCGATGGCACCGCTGGCGGCATCGAACCGGGCAGCATCACATTCCCCCTCTGCCAGAGCCTGCTGACGCGGACAGTGCTGGTCAGTGAGGAAGAAATCAAAGCGGCGATGCGCAATGTCGCTAGCTGCGAACGCTGGATCATCGAAGGCGCTGCCGGCGTCGCGGTGGCCGGCATGCAAAAAATGGCAAAGAAATACCGGGGCAAGCGCGTCGCGGTGGTCATTTGCGGCCGCAACATCCTACTCGAAAAATTCCTTGGGGCAGTTCAATGAAAATTTTTAGCAAGGAGCAAATCACCTCTCAACTCAACCTGGAGCTGGCAGTAAAGCACCTGGAAGAAGGTTTCATTGCGTTCTGCGCCGGCAAGGTTCAGGTTCCACCGGTTCAGGCTTTTGCGTTCACTGCCGCCAATGGTGACTGCTGCGTGAAGTCGGCCTACGTGGAAGGCAGCGACACCTTCACCGTGAAAGTTTCCACCGGTTTTTACGATAACCCGTCCAAAGGTCTGGAAAGCAACGACGGTCTGATGATGGTGCTGTCCGCCACCACTGGGCAGCCGCTCGCGCTGATGCAAGATGAAGGCTGGCTGACAGGCATCCGCACTGCCTTGGCCGGCCGTATCGCAGCCCGCCTGCTGGCGCCGAAAAACGTCCAAGCAATCGGCATCCTCGGTACCGGCATGCAGGCGCGGATGCAGCTGGAGCAATTGGGTGCTGTTACTACGTGCCGCAAGATCATCGTATGGGGCCGCAGTGACGCCGGACTCGAAGCTTACAAGGCCTTCGCCACCGGGCTGGGGTATCAGGTGCAGACCACCAGAAATGCCGCCGATGTTGCCCGCGCCGCGAACCTGATCGTCAGCGCAACCCCTTCCCGTGAACCTCTGCTCAAGAGCGAGTGGGTACAGCCTGGCACGCACATCACCGCTGTCGGCGCCGACGCTGCAGGCAAACAGGAGCTCGACGCTGCGCTCGTCGCTCGGGCAGACCGCATCATCGTCGACTCGATTTATCAGTGCAGCCAGTACGGCGAGATCTCCCATGCCCTCAAGGCCGGCTTGATCAGTGAAAGCCAATTGGCTGAGCTGGGCGCACTGCTAGCAGGCAAAGTGCGTGGCCGTGAAAACGACGATCAGATCACCCTGGTCGATCTGACCGGTGTAGCCGTCCAAGACGCTCAGATTTCGAGCTGTGCATTGGCCTCCCTGCAAGGCTGATCATCCCCCCCTTCGCATGCTCGCGCTCTGCGCGGGGTACACGTCTGCTGGAGCGACGTCGTGAAATTAATAAAACTTTCCACCCTCTTCTCAAGTACAGCGCTCGCACTGCTCTTGGCATCCCACGCTCACGCGGTCGATAGCTTGCGCATTGGCATCGAGGCCGCCTATCCACCCTTCGCATCCAAAACCGGTAGTGGCGAGATCGTCGGTTTCGACTACGACATCGGCAATGCGCTATGTGCGCAAATGCAGGTCAAGTGTCAGTGGGTCGAACAAGAGTTTGATGGCCTGATCCCCTCGCTGAAGGTAAGGAAGATCGACGCCATTCTTTCGTCGCTGACGATCAGCGAGGAGCGAAAGAAGTCCGTTGACTTCACCAATCGCTACTACCAAGCCGCCGGGCGAATCGTGATGAAGGAAGGGGCCGACCTGGGCGCCCATTTCTCAGGGCTGGCCGCTAAACGGGTAGGCGTGCAACGAGCAGGGATTCACGACCGTTTCGCAACCGAGATACTGGCTCCGATCGGGGCGCAGGTCATTCGCTACGCTTCGCTGAATGAAGCATACCTGGACCTGATTGCCGGGCGGCTGGATGCTGTACAGGGTAACGACGTGGCCGTGCAGATCGGCTTTCTTGATACCCCGAATGGCAAAGGCTACGCCTTCGCTGGTGAAACGTTGAGAGACCCCAAATACTTTGGCGACGGCGTGGGTATCGCAGTACGCAAAGGTGACAGAGCGCTGGCGGAGCGCTTCAACCAGGCGCTGGTGGCCATTCGCGAAAACGGCGAGTACAACGCCATTCACGATCGTTACTTCAAGTTCGACATCTACGGCGAATAGAGGATCAGCCTCACGGATCGAAAGTGGAGCATGGGCTGAGAGTTTGTTGAAGATCAGGTTCGGACCTGTATGGGACGACCTTGAAATAGCTGAAGGATGATGCTCGAGCAGCAACGCCACTCAGCTTTTCGTCCTTTGCGATAGAGGGTGTTTATTCGCGATTATTTCTCATTTACACTCGCATCCTTTCTCCGGAGCCAAGCTCCTTTTCCTGGGTGCATCGTGTCGCTCGATCCCGCCAAACCAACGCTGCTGTCCACCTTGGTCCGTCACTATGACGAACTCGTGGACCATGTTCGCCGCCGTTTTGGCGACAGGAGCACGGCACACGATGTGGTGCATGACGTGTGCGTGCAGTTGCTCGAACGCGATGAGAAAGAGGACGTGCGCACACCCCTTGCCCTGCTACGGAAAATTTCCCACGATACGGCGGTCAGTCGCTATCGAAGCGAGCGTCGCCGTGCCGCGTGGGTGGATGCCCTGCCCGAGCTGCCCGAGGTCGTCTGTACAGCAGCGACACCTGTGGGCCGACATGAAGCCGAGCACGAGTTCCAACTGCTCGTCGACGCCATTGCCGCCCTTCCCCCGCGTTGCCAGGCTGTATTCGTCATGCACAAGATCCATGAAATCCCCCAGGCGGAAGTGGCCGCGCGCCTTGGCATTTCCATCAAGACCGTCGAAAAGCACCTGCGCTTGGGGTTGGCCACCTGCAGGGAGCGGCTCGGTCGTGGCGAGGTTCATCCATGACCAGCCCTTCGAAGAAAACCGGGCCTGCGCCGGTGGACGAGGCCTTGGGGCGTCATCGGGAAACGCTGAAAACCTTGTTTCCGCTACCGGCTTGCGAGCCAAGGCCGCGCAGGGCGTCCAAGGTCGTCGGCATCGCGCTTTCGATCGCGCTCGCCTGTGGAGCACTGGCGTGGCTGAACCCGGCGTACAAGACCGAGCGCTTCGATACCGCCATCGGCGAGCGACGTTCCCTGGTCCTGGACGATGGCAGCACGCTGCTACTCGACAGCGCCAGCCATGTCGAGGTGCATTGGCGCCTACTCAGCCGCCAGGTCGACTTGCGTGCCGGGCAGGTGCTGTTCGATGTCGCTGCCGCTGTGTACCGGCCGTTCGTGGTGTCGGCCGGCACCGCCAGGGTCGAGGTTCGCGGCACCCTGTTCAATGTCCGGCGCCTGGATAACGACGACGTGCGTGTGACCCTGGCCCGCGGGCGCGTCGAAGTCGCGCCCGCCGGCGAAGCGCAAGCCCCGACCATCCTGATGCCGGGGCAGCAGGTCGACTCGATCGGCGGGCACCTGACGCCGGTCGCCAAGGTCGACGCCGCCACCGCCATGGCCTGGAAGGATGACCGCATCGTGTTCGAGCAGACGCCGCTGGACGAGGCGATCGCGGTGCTGCGCCAGTATCGGAAGGCGCCTATCGAGATGGGCGATACCAGCTTGGCGGCGCTCAAGGTGACAGGTGTCTTCGACGCCCACAAGGTCGACCGGTTGCTCGACCTGCTGCCGAGCATCCTTCCCGTTGCCGTGCTGCGCCAAGCGGACGGCGCCGTACTGGTTCAACGCAAAACGACAAGAAAATAATTCTCAGAAGCAGGTAGGGTTTCTGGATCTCCGTGGCGGCTATTTGGAAAAAGCCAACCTACAAAGGAATTCCAGACGTGCATTCTTCCTTCAGGAATCGCTCCCTACGCCTTTCGTTGCTGACCAGCAGCCTGCTCCTCGCGATGTCGGCGCAAGGCCGGGAAAAGGTGGACGTGGACCTGCCGGCCGCGCCGCTCGGGCAAGCCATCAACAGCCTCGCCCACCAGTCCTCGGTGCAGATCATCTTTGCCGGCGACCTGGGTGAAGGCCGTCAGGCCCCTGCGATCAAAGGCCGGTTCACCCCGGAGCAAGCCCTGCAGAAGTTGCTCGAGGACAGCGGCCTGCAAGCGCAAGCCAAGGATGAGCACACCTTCATCATCGTTCCGTCCAGCGCGGCCCAAGATACCCCCGCCCCCACGCAAGCCGCCCCGAGCCAGCCTCTGGAAATGGCACAGATGGAGATCACCGCCTCACGCACCAGCAGTGACCTGGTCTCTGCGACCCGGCAGTCCACCGTCATCGAGCATGACCAACTGCAGGAGCTGCGCCAGGGCTCCGACAGCCTGGCCACGGTGCTGGCCAAGGTAGTTCCGGGCATGTCCGACTCCAGCCGCACCATCACCGAGTATGGGCAGACCCTGCGCGGACGCAGCATGCTGATCATGGTCGATGGTGTGCCGCTCAACACCAACCGCGACTCCTCGCGCAACTTGGCCAACATCGACCCGGCACTGATCGAGCGGGTCGAAGTCATACGCGGCAGCAGCGCCATCTATGGCAGCGGCGCCACTGGCGGCATCATTTCCATCACCACCCGCCCCGCCGGTGGTGAAAACCGGACCGAAACCAGCCTGAGCGCCACCTCGCCCCTGACCCGCCTGGGCAGCGATGGGCTGGGCGGCCAGTTCCAGCAGTATTTCGCAGGCTCCCAAGGGGCAGTGGACTACGCGTTCGACTTCGGTACCCGCCACGTCGGCGCCTCGTACGATGCGCACGGCGACCGCATCGCGCCAGAACCGAGCCAGGGCGACCTGTTCGACTCGAACATCTACAACATCGGGGGCAAGCTCGGGCTGCACATCGACGAGGACCAACGGGTCCAGCTCGCGGTCAGCCATTACGACGCACGCCAGGACACCGACTACGCCACCGACCCGAGCGTCGCCAAGCTTCCACCAGGCTCGGTCCCGGCCAATGCGATCAAAGGCCTGGACCTGGACGAGCAGAACCGCATTCGCAATACCTTGGTGAACCTGGAATACGAGAACCTGGACATTCTCGGCAGCCGGCTTTCTGCCCAGGTGTACTACCGGGACTACTTCACCCGCTTCACCCCATTCGATGCCCGCGCCGTCGCAACCCGCGGCGGCAACGTCGATCAGGTGATGCAGAACAGCGAAGTGTTCGGCAGCCGCCTGACCCTGCGCACCCCGCTTGGCGAAAGCGGCAATACCGAACTGGTGTGGGGCGGCGACTACAACCAGGAGCGCAGCGACATGCCGCTGGACGTGTTCGACCCGGACGCCTACGACGCCAGTGGCGGCCTGGTGTTCGACAAGACCGGCAGGCTTACCTACATGCCGCCGCTCAAAACCCGAAGCGCCGGCGCGTTCGCCCAGCTGCAGCACCGTTTCAACGAACACTGGTCGATCGACGGCGGCCTGCGCTACGAGTACTCCACGGCCAAGTTCGATGATTTCGTCCCGCTGTCCGAATCCAAGGCGGCCTCTCCGGCAACGGTCAAGGGTGGCGACATCGACTACGATGCGCTGCTGTCGAACATCGGCATCGTCTATTCGCCGGTCACCGGCCAGGAAATCTACGCCTCCTTCAGCCAGGGCTTCCAGTTGCCCGACATCGGCATCCAGCTGCGCAACGCGCGCCGTGGCTTCGATCTGGGCGCCTCGAACCTGGAGCCGGTCAAGACCAACAACTACGAGCTTGGCTGGCGCGGCGAGCTGGGCAGCAACACCCTGGGCACTCTGGCGCTGTTCTACACCACTTCCAAGCTGGGCGACGTACAAAGCTTCAACAACGGCCTGATCCTCACCCGCACCAAGGAGCGCGTCTATGGCGTGGAGGCCAGCGCAGACTGGCTCAGCGACGATGAAGTATGGGGCGCCGGAGGTAGCGCGACCTGGATGCAAGGGCGAGAGAAGCCGGACGGCAAGGGCTGGCAAGACATGACCGGCTATCGCGTCCCGCCACTGAAGCTGACGGCGTACATTCAGTACAAGCCGACCTTCGACTGGAGCAACCGCCTACAGGCCACGTTCTTCGATTCCAAGGATTATCGCCTCAATGGTGTCGACAGCTTCGGCCGCCATCAGGTCAGTACCTACACGACGGTGGACCTGGTGAGCCAGTATCGGCTCACCCCCGATGACCAGGTGAGCATCGGCATCCAGAACCTGTTCAATCGCGACTACTACCCGCTCTACAGCCAACTGCTGCGCAATAACAACAACACCAGCCACCTGCCGGCACCGGGGACTGTGTTGACCGCCAGCTATACGCACAATTGGTGATAGCGTGCCAGCCAGCGGGCCCATCGCGGGCCTGCTGGCCGGCATCGAATACCAGGTTCGGTGTCAGGCCTGCTCGGCTCCAACGCTGGGCCGATACATCAGGTAGGCGTCCCCCGCCACCCGCACCAGCGGATGAGGCGCGATCTGGCAGGTCTTGACGATGCCGAAGCCCTTGCGCTCGTAGAAGCGCCGGGCCCCAGTGTTCTCGGCATAGTCGATCAGGCTCAGGCCTTTGAGCCCCAATTGGTCGGCCCTTGCCTGGGCAAGCTCCAGAAAGCGCGCGCCCAGGCCCTGGTTACGCCAGCCTTCATGCAACGCCAAGCTCGAAATGTAGAGCGTGTCGGGTACTTCCATGTCGGCATAGGGCGCCAGCACCGGGTCGGTCACAGGCTCGGCTGCAGGGTCGTGGTACATCGCATAGCTGTGCATCATGCCGACTACGCGCCCCTGCGCTTCTGCGATCAGGCAATTCTGGTACGAAAAATCCACGTCATCTCGCGCATAGCGGATAGCGCCGACATCCAGCAGCGCCTGCCCTGGCTCAGCCAACTGGCTCCAGATGTAATCGGCTACACCTTCGGAAGTGATCTGGAACAGCCTGGCGATATCACGGGCATCCGAGCGGCGAGCCGGACGAAATTCAACGGTCATGGGTACGCGTCCAAAGGGATGAAGGGGCTCTTATAACGGTCAGATCAGGGGCATTTCAATCCGCTGGTCGATTGTCTCGTCAACACGTCGTACCGAGGCATTGGCGTGACGTAACCAGGCAATGAAAGCCCTCTGGCATGCACCGGCCAGTGTCATCGGCTCTGTTCAAAAAAACGGCTCGAATTCGCCTGTACCCCAATTGCGAAACCGTCATTTTTTGAACGGATAGCTGCACTTTTCCCAAAGAAGCTCACCTGTTTGCCCTAAACCGCTGAAATACTGTGTCTCAGTTCTGAACCCTCATCACAGTTAAACAGTCAAATTTACGTCACAAAACGTCAAAAATATTAATCACAAAAAATTATTAGCAGTTTTTTGACGCAAACTCTATAGTCGCCGGGTTTCTGACTGCACGTTGTTCGTTTGACCCACAAGGAAATACAACATGCCAACCCCGACTCCCCGTATCGCGGTACTGGGCGGGCTGGTGTCGAGCCACAGTGGCGCGACATTGGACTGCTTCGCCGACCTCGAAAGTCTGCTGGCCGCTCCGGTATTCGATGTCCTGCTGATCGATCAACCCGCCGCTGTCGCCAGCCGGTCCCTGCATGCCTTGCGCAGCGCCAGCCCCTACCGCTTCCATTTGATCCATTGTTGTCGCGACCTGGACGACAGCTGCATCGCGCTGAGCGATGGGCCAGTGCCTGCCGACCTGGACGAGCTGACAGTACGCTGGCAGCTCTGGCAGTCACGTTACGCCCGCTTCGAGGCATCGGCCGCGGCCGATCGCTTCGAAGGCCGGGTACTGGCTTGGCTGTGGATGCGTGCCAGCGCACAGGTCCTTGCTGTACGCGACCCTAGCGTCGCCCAGCATTACCGGTATCCCTTGCTCGAGGCGCTGGCCGGCGAGGAACAGGTCAGCAGCTTTGCCTGGCTGAGCCTGATGGCGCAGCAGGACTGGCTTGAAGAGGGCGACATGCTCGACCGCATCCGACTGTGTGGCGACTGCGGCTCCGGACGCTTGAACTATGTCGATGTCTGCCCCGAGTGCAAGGACCTGGACATCTCCCGGCAACCGGCGCTGCATTGCTTCACCTGCGGCCACGTGGCGCCCCAGGACGCGTTCATGAAGAACGCCATGCTGCTCTGCCCCAACTGCCTGAAACAGCTGCGACACATCGGCAGCGATTACGACCGCCCGCTGGAAAACTACTGCTGCCGTGGCTGCAAGGCGTTCTTCGTCGACGCCTCCGTGCAGGCGCGTTGCATGGATTGTGGCCAGGCCCATGCGCCGGACCGTTTGCGCGTGCGTGAAGTTCGCCATTACCGCCTGACCGAGGCCGGCCGCCTGCGCTGCCGCCAAGGCCTGGACAGCGAAAGCGGCGACATCAGCCACTTCAACCGGCTCAATCTGCTCGGCGGACGAGCCTTCCACGATCTGCTGAGCTGGCAACTGCAGATCGTCCGCCGCTACGAGCCGTCGACGTTCTCGGTGCTTGGCCTGCGCTTCGTCAACCTTGGCCAGACCGTCACGCGCCTGGGCGAACACCGTGGCCATGCCTTCATCGACAGCCTGGTGGCACGCCTGCAGGAAGCCCTGCGCGAAACCGACCGGTGCTCGCGCGGCACCGAGGAAATTCTCTGGGTCCTGCTGCCGCACACCGGTTCGGAAGGGCTGGACACGGTCAAGCGGCGCCTGGGTCAGGTCGCGGAGCTGTTCAGCGACCCCGAGGTGAGCAGCATCAGCCTGCGCATCTCCAGCCTGACCGCGCCCCAGGACCTTCACGGCGACGAGAATGCCGAACTGCTGCTGGCCCGCGTGGCCAGTGGGTTGGCATGAGGACCACACCATGCCGCCGTTTTTCGAGCAGCTCTATAACGCGCTGTACCCGCTGACCGGGCCCGATGGCCTGAGCCGCGTGTTCCTGATGCTTTTTCCCTATTTCCTGTTGCTGGAGCTGCCCTTGATCCTGCTGGTGCTGCTGGGGGTGCTGCGCTGGTTCGTGCGCCGCCACGCCTCCACACCGCAGGTCAACCAGTACTGCCCGCGGGTCTCGTGCATCATCACCTGCTACAGCGAAGGGATGGATGTTCAGAAAACCCTGCTCAGCCTGTGCGAGCAGACCTACCCAGGGCATATCGAGCTGATACCGGTGGTCGATGGCGCTACCGTCAACCAGCCGACCCTGCAGGCGGTGCGCAGCTTCCGCCTCGATTC
The DNA here is from genome assembly GCF_048068215.1 of Pseudomonas sp. NY15372. Taxonomy (NCBI): domain Bacteria; kingdom Pseudomonadati; phylum Pseudomonadota; class Gammaproteobacteria; order Pseudomonadales; family Pseudomonadaceae; genus Pseudomonas; species Pseudomonas sp. NY15372. The sequence continues at coordinate 32,490 of NZ_JBLUPY010000005.1, read as the reverse complement.
ACAGCTGTATCCCAAGCGCCATCTGCGGCCAATCGCTAAATGGCAACGCGGAGGGCGCGTGTCGTCGCTCAATGCGGGGCTCTCGCTGGCCAGTGGCGAAATCGTCATGGCCTTGGATGGCGACACGTCGTTCGACAACAACATGGTCAGCTCGATCGTGCGCCATTTCGCCGACCCCTCGGTACCGGCCGTGGCCGGCAGCCTGCGGGTGCGCAATACCTGGGCGTCGGTATCGACGGCGATGCAGGCGCTGGAATACCTGCTGTCGATCCACATGTCCAAGATCGGCCTGGCCGAATGGAACCTGGTCAACAATGTGTCCGGTGCCTTCGGTGCCTTCAGGCGCAGCTTCCTGGTCAAGATCGGCGGCTGGAACACCCATACCGCCGAGGACCTGGACTTGACCCTGCGAATCAAGAGCTACTTCGCCCGCCACGACCTGCGCATTCCGTTCGAGCCGCAAGCCGTCGGCCACACCGACGCGCCGGTGACCTTCCGCCAGTTCCTCATGCAGCGCCTGCGCTGGGACGGCGACCTGTTCTTCCTCTACGTGCGCAAGCACAACCACAACATCAACCCGACGCTGCTGGGTTGGCCGACCTTCATCATGATCCTGCTCAGCGGCTTCTTCTTCCAGTTGGTGCTGCCGTTCATCATCGTCGGCTACCTGCTGCTTGCGGTGTTCGTGCTGCCGGGCACCACATTGTTAGTGCTCGCGGCGTTGATCTACCTGCTGTACCTGTCGATCACCCTGGTGCTGTTCCTGGTGATGCTGCTGATGGTATCGGACCGGCCGCGCCAGGATGCACGCCTGGCCGTGCTGGTACCGGTGTTCCCCTTGTTCATGCTGATCATGCGCTGCTGGAGTGCGGTGGCCATGCTCAACGAGATTTTCCGTCGCGGCCATGAGGAAAGCAGCATGGCGCCTTGGTGGGTCCTCAAGAAAGCCACGAGGTTCTAGATGCGTTCATTTCTTCTGGTATTGACCTTGTCCATGACCAGCGGCCTGGCCCATGGGCAGCTCCTGACACTCCAGGAGCTGCTCGACCGGCAGCAGGACACCCCCCTGGCCCGGGCAGGCGCCGCCGATCTGCGCGCCTTGCAGGCTGAAGCCAAACTGCACGAGGACCGTGCCGGCTGGCAGGTCTTCGCCGGTGCCAGCGCTGGCCGGTTCGAGGAACTGGTCACCGAGGACATCCGCGATGACTACTATGGGCGCAACCTGAACCTGGGCGTGCGCCACCCGTTGCTCGGCAGCCTCAACCGCCAGCTCGAACTGCTGGAGAACAACCAGTACGAACAGCAGCGCCAGCAAATGCGCCAGGCGCTCGAGCGTTCCAGCCGGCGCCTGGCATTGCGCAGCGCCTATGCCGACTGGTGGCGGGCGCAACAGGAGCTCGCACTGTGCCGATCGCTGAAGGCTGGCGCCTCGGAAGCCGCGGGCAAGATCCGCATGCGCCGTGAAAAAGGCTGGCTGCGCGACTCCCAGGCACAACTGCGCCTGAGTGAATGGCAGGTCATGACCCAGCGTTGCGACGGCCTGCCCCAGCTCGAGGCTGACATACGCGCAGACCTGGCCCTGCTCAGCGGCCAACCGATCCCCGAAGGCGCCCAGGCCACTGCCGAACCCCTGGCCCTGGCACCGGAACCGCTCGATCGCTGGCAGGCCGTGCTGGGCCGACACCCCCGCATCAGCGAAAAGCAGAACCTGCTCGCCCAGGCCGATGCCCAACGCGATAGCCCCTGGTACAACGCCATCGACTCGGATGTGATCCTCGCCGGCAGCAAGGAATACCGCAGCGGCTCGGACAAGTCCGGCAGCGGCCTATTGGTGGCGTTGAACTTCTCCATGCCCTTCGACGTGGTCGGCAACAGCCGTGCGCGCAAGCAACTGGCCCAGGCCCGCTACGATGCGGCCAGCGAACGCCTCGAAGCAGAACGCCAGACCCTGGGGCTTGAGCTCAACAAAGCCCTGCGCGCCCAGCGCGCCGGGCAGCTCACCCTCGAGCAGCGGCGCCAGCAACGCAGTGTCGTCGCCCAAGCCCTGGAAGAGGAGAAACGGCGCAACATCGGCGGTGGCGACGATGGCTTCGATGGCCAGCTGATGGCCCAGCGGCTCTACTACCAGAGCGGCCTGGACCTGATCGCGGCCTGGCACGCCGCCTGGTTGCGCCAGGCCAATCTGGACCTGCTGCTCGAAGATGCGCCCCAGGCCGATCAACTGCTCGGGCGCGAGCGGCAGCAATGGACCACCCTGAATGATTCCGCGACCTCGCTGACGCTGGCCGCGGCACCGCCGCTGCTGCCCCTTTCTGTCGTGCGCGATGCGCCCACCCGCACCGCCGGTTGGAGCCAGGGCATCTATGTCTGGAACAGTGCCGCCCTGCTCGACCCACACCGCCGCCCTGCCGAACTGCAAGCCTTGCAGCAGGCCGGCATGCAGAAGATCTACCTGGGTCTGGATGCGGCGCAAGTGCGTAACCTGCCCACTACCCGGCAAGCGCTGGAACAACTGCTGGCCCAAGCCTCTGGCCAAGGTCTTCAGGTGAGCCTGCTGCTCGGTGACCCGAGCTGGATCGAGCCGGCCCAGCGTCACGAACTGATGAGCCTCGTGAAAAAACTCGACGGCCTGGCCTTCGACAGCCTGCACCTGGACCTTGAAGTCGAACAGCTCGGCTGGCCGGTGCCCGAGCAGCGCCTACGCGATTGGCTGGACACACTCAAGGCTGCCGTGCAGGCGAGCCGGTGGCCGGTGGAAATCGCCAGCCACCCGCGCTGGTTCGACCCCACCCCGCCGAGCAAAACCTGCGTGCCCTGTGCACTGCCCGGCATCGGCGTGCACCAGGTAAGCCTGATGATCTACACCAGCAACAGCGAACGCAGCACCCAGCGCGCCAGCACCATCGCCAAACGCTGGCCTGACCTGCGCCTGCGCCTTGCCCAGAGCGTGGAACCGCATCTATCCAAGAGCGAAAGCTGGGCCGGGCAGCCGCCCGAGCGGCTGCAACAACAGGTAGCCCAGTGGCGCAAAGACTTGTCTCCCCAGGGAATTGTCGGGATCGACTGGCAAGCCTGGGCTGATTATCCAAAACGGTGAAAGGCTCATGAATATTCGTTTTGACAGCCCCAAAGAACTCAACCCGACCCACGATCACGGCTTGAAGGTGCTCTATGCACCGGGCAAGCGCATGGCGTTTCGCCTGCGCTGGTACCTGATCCTGTTCCTGGTCGCCAGCCCATTGTTATGGTTGCTGGGCAAGCTGTTGTTCAGCCTGGTCCTGATCGATGCACCGGCGCAGTTGCGCCTACCCATCGAGGAAGTGCGTGCCCGGGATGCCGGCCGGATCGAGCAATTGCATGTGACGGCGGGCGAGCAGGTCCAGGCAGGCCAGTTGCTGGTCAATCTGGACAATCCCGAGTGGCGCGTACGCCTGCAACAGCTGGCCGCCATGCCCACCGAGATGCCGACTGTGGCGGACTCCGAATGGGTCAGCCGCGAAAGGCAGTCGCTGCGTGCCAGCGCGGGGCGTGCCGCGCAGCAGGTGCAGCAGCTGTCGGCCCTGCTCGCCCAAGGCGCGGCCACCCGCGGCGAGCTGATGACCGCGCAGGCGGAACAAGACAGGCGCAAGGCCGAACTGGCCGCCTTCGAGCGTCGCGAACAACTGACCCGCCAGCCGCGCGAGTTCGACCGCCAGCTGATCGAGCAGAACGCCGAACGGCAATGGCTGCAGACCCGACTGCAGGCGCTGTCGTTGGTCGCACCCGAGCCTGGACGTATCGCCGAGGTATTGGTCACGCCCGGCGAGAATGTCGGCCCTGGCACCTTGCTGATGCGCCTGGAGCGCGTCGGTGATCCATTGCTGTGGATCTACCTGGAGCCGCACAACATCGGTTATGCCGGGGTCGGCCAGCCGCTGCAAGTACGCATGCCGGACGGCAAGTGGCTCGACGCCCATGTGGTCCAGGCGGTGGACAGCGCCGGGCGCACGCCGGTGGTGCTACGCGGCCCGTTCGCCGCCAGCGAGATGGGCCTGCAGGTGGCGGCACGCTTCGACCAGCCGCTGTCGCCACGCTGGCGTATCGACCAATTGCCGCTGCATGTGCGCTTCCCCACCAACTGGAAGCGCACCCTGGGCTTCGACTGACCCGGTGGGTCTCATCCAATCGTGGAGTAAGCAACAATGCCTTCCGAGAAAATCCTGGTTACCGGCGGGGCCGGCTTCATCGGCTCGCACCTGGTCGAAGCCCTGCTGGAAAAAGGCCATTGCGTGCGGGTGCTGGACGATCTGTCGACCGGCAAGTTGAGCAACCTGCCCGTCGACAACCCACGCCTGAACGTGGTCATTGGCGATGTCGCCGATGCCGAAACGGTCGCCCAGTCCCTGAAGCATTGCACGGCGGTGGTCCATCTGGCCGCCGTGGCCTCCGTGCAAGCATCGGTGGACGACCCGTTGCGCACCCACCAGAGCAACTTCATCGGTACCTTGAACCTGTGCGAGGCCATGCGCGAACGGGGGATCAAACGGGTGGTGTTCGCCTCCAGCGCGGCCATCTACGGCAGCAACGGCCAGGGCAGCGCCATTCATGAAGACACGCCCAAGATGCCCTTGACCCCCTACGCCTTCGACAAACTCGCCAGCGAACACTGCCTGGGGTTCTACCAGCGCCAGCACGGCCTGGAACCGGTGATTCTGCGCTTTTTCAATATCTTCGGTCCGCGTCAGGACCCAAGCTCGCCCTACTCCGGGGTCATCAGCATCTTCAGCGAGCGGGTCAATACCGACAGCCCGATCACCATCTACGGCGATGGCGAACAGACCCGAGACTTCGTCTATGTCGCCGATCTCGTGCAGATTCTGGTCCAGGCCGTGCAAAGCCAGGCGATCAGCCCGGAGCCGGTGAACGTCGGGCTCAACCGCGCCACCAGCCTCAACGACCTGGTCGCAGCCCTGAGCCAGGCCACCGGTAAGACCCCCGAGCTGCGCTACGATGCCGGGCGCCCGGGCGATATCCGCCATTCCCGTGCCGACAACAGTCGCCTGCTGGGCCAGTTCGCCCTGCCCACGGTGACCGGGCTGGAACAAGGGCTGACGCGCCTTTTGGCCAGTCTCAAGAACGCTGATCGCCGGTAACCCCGCGCCACACCCAGCCCCTGTAGGAGCGGCCTTGTGCCGCGAAAGGGCTGCGAAGCAGCCCCGACAGAGGTGCATCAAGGCCAAAATCCTGGGGCTGCTCCGCAGCCCTTTCGCGGCGCAAGGCCGCTCCTGCAAAGCCTGCATCCGTCGATACGACAGGGTTATCCGTGAATGTCAGCGGATCTGGTGCTTGTGCAACAAGCGATAGAACGTAGGCCGGGACACCCCCAGCACCTTGGCCGCGATACTGAGGTTGTCACTGTGCCGGTCGAGCACGTCGCACAATGCCTGGCGCTCGGCACGGTGCTTGTAGTCCTCCAGGGTGCCCAGAGGCTGGTCCTCCTGTTCGACGCCCTGCAACCCCAGGTCCTGGGCCTCGATCTGCCGCCCTTCGGCCAGTACCAGGCCACGCCGCACCCGGTTGGCCAACTCGCGAACGTTCCCAGGCCAGTCGTGCCGGCCCATGGCCGCAAGCGCGTGTTCGCTGAACGAACGTGGGCGACGGCCGGTCTCCACGCTGTAGAAATGGGCAAAGTGGCTGGCCAGCATCGACAGGTCGCCATGCCGATCACGTAGCGGCGCGGTGACGACCTGCAACACGTTCAACCGGTAGTAAAGGTCTTCCCGAAAGCGCCCCTGGACAATGGCCTTCTCCAGGTCTACGTGGGTCGCGGCCAGGACTCGGACGTCCACGGGGATTGGTTGGTTCCCGCCGACCCGCTCGATATGCTTTTCCTGCAGGAATCGCAGCAGGTTGGCCTGTAGCTCCAGCGGCAGGTCGCCGATCTCGTCGAGGAACAGGGTACCGCCGTTGGCCGCCTCGATACGCCCCACCTTGCGCTGGTGGGCACCGGTGAAGGCGCCTTTTTCATGGCCGAAGAGCTCCGACTGGATCAAATGCTCGGGAATGGCGCCGCAATTGATAGCGATGAACGGTTTGTCGCTGCGTTGCGACTGACGATGCAGGGTACGCGCCACCAATTCCTTGCCCGTACCGCTCTCGCCTTGGATCAGCACCGGTGACTCGGTCGGCGCCAACTTGCCCAGCAACCGGCGCAAGTCGCGGATCGGGCGGCTCTCGCCGAGCAGTTCGTGCTCCGGCTCGTCGACCCGCACCGTGCCCTTGCCACGCAAGCGTGCCATGCCGAAGGCCCGGCCAAGGGTGACCTGTACCCGCGACACATCGAACGGCAAGGTGTGGAAGTCGAAAAACCACTCGCACACGAAATCTCCAATGTTCTGCGTACGCAGCTCCTCGGCGCTGAGCACGGCGATCCATTCGGTGTTGCTGCGGGTGATCAAGTCCTTGACCGCTTCGGGGTGACGCAGGTGCGAGGCCTGCAGGCGCAACAGACCGACATCGCACGGCTGCTCCAGCGCCAAGGCCAGGGTACAGCTGTGCACATCCCAGCCGACGCTGCGCAGGCCCGGTAGTAGACGGTGGCAATCGTCGCACGGGTCGACGATGAGCAGGCGGCGTTGAGCGGTCGGTTCGGGCATGACTGTTCCTTGGCGCCAAAAAGTGGTTTTTTAAGTAGAAACAGTAAGTTGCAACGTCCGACTTAACAGTAGCAACGAACCTCGACAACCCCATGACCGTTTGTCCGCCAATGGTGGCCCCCCGCCGGAGACCTGGGAATCTTTCAACATTTCGGGCGTCACAGGTTGCGCGACTTATCAGGCGACCTTTGAAAAAATTTTTAATGGCTGTGTGACTTCAACCCCGACTTGGAGCATCAGTACGAATAACCCCGCGCTGCGCACCTCTGATTATCAAGCAACGCGGACATCACTTCGCTGTTTGGGACCATAGAGAGACCGAACCATGAACGCCCCGCTCCGTGTCAACGAAGCACTGCTGATCGCCGACCACGCCTTCGAACCCTTCCAGTGCGTAGCCTGGGATGCACCCAACGGTACTGGTGAGCTAAGCCTGGCAGTGATCGACCGGACCAGCACGCGTATCGGCAGCAAGCAAGTATCCTCGCGTATCTATTCCGACCCTGCGCAATGGGCCAGCCTGATCGAGGAAGTGCGTGCCGAACTTTGCGAAAAAGGGTATGACCTGCAACCTTGGTCGATGCCTGAATAATATCGACGTGCCAACACAAGTGCGTGCCCGCTCACGCACTTGTGCAACTTTCCCTCTGCCCTGTTGGCAACTTTTTATTTGCGGCTTATTGTCGCAGTCGATACTTCCTCAGCATGATCAGCCCAACGGTTTGAACTGCTCGATGTGCCGATATTCGGCCTGCAGTTGCGTGGCCAGTTGCCGCCCCCGCCCCACACGCACCGCCGCCCGCTCCATGTCCACCAGCACCGTCGCACACGGCATCGGCTGAAGGGGGCTCCAGCGTTGCAGACGGCCATCGGTGAGCACCAGGCAGCGCCGGGTTTCCTGGGGGTGGCGCTTGTCGCGCGCCAGCAGCCAGCGCCGCGCGTCTTCCAATGCAGCGATCAGCGGCGTACCGCCGCCTGCACCCAGCGCCTGCAACCACGGTTGCAGGGCCGCCGATGCCTTGAGCCCATGACGCTGCCAGCGCGGCGCACCACCGCTGGCGGTCAGCAGGGCCAGGCGGGCACGCTGACGGTAGGCCTGGTCGAACAGTTCGGCCAGCAGCCCCTTGGCGTGGGCCAACGCCTGGTTGCGTCGGGTGGATGCCGAGGCATCGACGATCACCAGCCACAGCTGCGGCGCCTCGGCCTGACGCTGTTGCCAACACAAATCCTGGCGTTGCCGCGGCCGCCCCTTGAGCAAAGTGGGCAGCCAGGCGACCCGCGCCGAGCCGCCGCTACGGGCCCGGCCCCGAGCGGCGCCGGCGAGCGTTCCTGCCTGTGGCCTGGCATCCGCCTCCTGTGCAGCGTGCGGGCGGATGCTCAGGGCTTTTTTGCCCAGTTCGGCACCTCGCGCCGCACACCATTGCTGACCGCCTGCGGCGCCAGTGCCCCCCAGTCGCCCTCGCCGCCCTGAGGACCTGCATGGCCGCCACCGGGGGGCGGCGCACTGGTCGGGACGTCGGCCGGCGGCGATTCGCGACGCCGATGACGCAAGGCGAAATCCGCCACGGCCTGGACGTCGCCCTGTTCGATCGTCGCTCCCCCTCGCCAGGCGGCGTGGGCCCGAGCCGCGCGTAGCCAGACCAGGTCGGCGCGCAGGCCATCGACACCGGCGCTGAAGCAACCTTCGGTGATCCAGGCCAGGGCCTGGTCATCCAGCGGAATCTGAGCCAGACGTTGGCGAGCGGCCTGACAGCGCTCACGCAGTTGTGCCTGGGCGTCGGCCCACTGCCTGCAGAACGCCTGCGGGTCGCTGTCGAAGGCGAGGCGGCGGCGAATGATCTGCTGACGCGCTTCTGGTGGCGGCAGCCCTTCGAGGGCCACATTCAGACCGAAGCGGTCAAGCAACTGCGGGCGCAGCTCGCCTTCCTCCGGGTTCATGGTACCGATCAGCACGAAGCGGGCGTCATGGCGATGCGAGATGCCATCGCGCTCGATGCGGTTGGTGCCGCTGGCAGCCACGTCCAGCAACAGATCCACCAGCGGGTCGGGTAGCAGGTTGACCTCATCGACATAAAGCACACCGCCATCGGCCTGGGCCAGTACGCCGGGAGAAAACTGCGCCTTGCCCTGCCCCAGCGCGGCATCCAGGTCCAGGGTGCCGACCAGCCGTTCCTCGGTGGCCCCCAATGGCAGGGTCACGAACGGCGGTGTGTGCCCAGGCGCCTGCAACAGGTCGGCGAGGCCACGGGCCAAGGTGCTCTTGGCCATGCCCCGAGGGCCTTCGATCAGCACACCACCAATCTTGGGGTCGATCGCAGTCAGGCACAGGGCCAACTTGAGGTCGTCGGCCCCCACCACGGCGGCCAGCGGGAATTGCAGGGGTTCGTTCATTTCAGGCTTGTTCCTCGCCATCGAGCAGTTGTTCCTCGAGCGCTTGGCGATAGTCGCCCGGCGCCGCCCACAAGCCGCGCTGCTGGGCTTCGAGCAAGCGCTCGGTGAGGTCGCGCAGGGCCTCGGGGTTGTGCTCGCGCATGAAGTCACGGGTCGCCGGGTCGAGCACATAGGCATCGGCCAGGGATTGGTAATGGTGATCGTCGATCAGGTGTGTGGTGGCGTCGAAGGCGAATAGGTTGTCGACCGTCGCCGCCAGTTCGAAGGCACCTTTGTAGCCGTGGCGCTTGGCGCCGTCGATCCACTTGGGGTTCAAGGCTCGAGCGCGGATCACCCGGTTCAGTTCTTCCTTGAGGGTCCGGATGCGCGGGCGGTCGGCTTGGCTGTGGTCGCCGTGGTAGCTGGCCAGGGTTCTGCCGGCCAGGGTTTCGGAGGCAGCGAGCATGCCGCCTTGGAACTGGTAGTAGTCGTTGGAATCGAGCAGATCGTGTTCGTGGTTGTCCTGGTTGTGCAGCACCGCCTGCACGTGGCCCAAGCGCCGGGCGAACTCAGCTCGGGCCGGGGTGCCCTCGTCGGCGGCGCCATAGGCGTAGCCGCCATGATTGAGGTAGACCTCGGCCAGGTCGTCGCGGGTATGCCAGAGCCGACCATCGATGGCGTTCTGCACGCCGGCACCGTAGCTGCCGGGCTTGGCGCCGAACACCCGCCAGCCAGCCTGGCGCGCTGCCTGCTCGGGGTCGACGCCTTCGGCCAGCAACGCCTCGCGTTCGCGTCGCACGCGGGCGGCCAGGGGGTTGAGGTCTTCAGGCTCGTCCAAGGCTGCCACCGCCTGCACGGCGGCGTCGAACAGGCGGATCAGGTTGCCGAAGGCGTCGCGGAAAAAACCCGATACGCGTAGGGTCACGTCCACGCGCGGGCGATCGAGCAGGCTCAAGGGCAGGATTTCGAAATCGTCGACCCGCTGGCTGCCGGCGGCCCAGACTGGGCGCACGCCCATCAAGGCCATGGCTTGGGCGATATCGTCGCCGCCGGTGCGCATGGTCGCGGTGCCCCATACCGACAGGCCGAGCTGGCGCAGGTGGTCGCCATGATCCTGCAGGTGGCGCTCGAGGATCAGGTTGGCCGAAGCGAAACCCAGGCGCCAGGCGGTGGTGGTGGGCAGGTTGCGTACGTCGACGGTATAGAAATTGCGGCCCGTGGGCAGAACGTCCAGGCGCCCGCGGCTGGGCGCGCCGCTCGGGCCTGCTGGAACGAAGCGCCCGGCCAACGCGGCCAGCAGGCCGTCGATTTCCGCGGCGCCGCAGCCGTCCAGTGTCGGCGCCAGCGTGTCGACCAAGGCCTGGAGCACTGTCGCGACCGGTTGCCAGGCGGGTTCGTCGGGTAATTGCAACTGGCCCGCCAAGGCCTGCTCGATCAGTGCCAGGGCCAAGAGCTCGAGGCGCTCGCGGGTATCGCCATAGGTGCGCCAGATCGCATCATCGAGCACTTGCAAACGTTGCGGCCGCGGGCCTTGCCACGGTTGACCGAGGTCACAGTCCAACGGGTCGAAACCCAGGGCCATGGCCTTGGCCAGAGCGCGGACAAGGCTTGCATTCGCGCCTTTGCCGTCGCCCCGCTCGACACGTAGCAGGGCCAGCAGGGTGTCGCGGCGCAAACGCCCTCGCGGCGACAGCCCGAACACGTGCAGGCCATCGCGGATCTGCGACTCCTTCAAGTCGCACAGGTAGGTATCCAACCGTGGCAACCACAGCGCGGCATCGTCCAGTTGCCCCTCGAGCTGAAGTTCACGGTCGATATGGTTGGCCTTGACCAGCTCGAGAATATCTCGCTGCAGTTCGCGAGCCCGGCGCGGGTCGAGCAACTGCGCCTCGTAGTATTCGTCGGCCAGACGCTCCAGGTGGCGCAGCGGCCCGTAGGTTTCGGCGCGGGTCAGCGGCGGCATGAGGTGGTCGATGATCACCGCCTGGGTCCGGCGCTTGGCCTGGGCGCCCTCACCCGGGTCGTTGACGATGAACGGATAGATGTTCGGCAGCGGGCCGAGCAACGCGTCCGGCCAGCACTCGGCAGACAAGCCGACGCCCTTGCCGGGCAGCCATTCAAGGTTGCCGTGCTTGCCGACATGGATCACTGCGTCGGCGGCATAGCCGTTGCGCAGCCAGAAGTGGAACGCCAGGTAGCCATGCGGCGGTACCAAGTCCGGGTCGTGGTAGACCGCGCTGGGGTCAACTTGGTAGCCGCGGGCGGGCTGGATGCCGACGAAGGTCAGGCCATAGCGCAGGCCGGCGATCATCATCCGGCCGCTGCGGAACATCGGGTCCTGTTCCGGCGGGCCCCACCGCTCCAGCACTGCCTGCTGGTTCGCCTGCGGCAGCGAGGCAAAGGCCTGCTGGTAGTCGGCCAGGCTCAGGCTCTGGGCACAGGGGCGCTGGTCGAGGTGGTCCAGGTCGTTGGTCACGCCACCCAGCAACTGGTGGATCAAGAGGGTGCCGCTTTGCGGGAGGTCGGTTACCGGGTAGCCCTGCCCTTGCAGGGCCTGGAGGATATTCAGCGCGGCACCGGGGGTGTCCAGGCCAACGCCGTTGCCTATGCGCCCATCGCGCGTCGGGTAGTTGGCCAGCACCAGAGCCACCCGCTTCTGCGCATTGGGCAGGCGCGCCAACATTACCCAGCGACGTGCCAGTTCGGCGACGAAGTCCATGCGCTCGGGGTGGGCGCGGTAGCAGACCACGTCCGACTGGCTGCGTTCGCTGCGCCAGGCCAGATCCTTGAAGCTGACCGGCCGGGTGATGATGCGTCCATCCAGCTCCGGCAAGACGATATGCATGGCCAGGTCGCGGGCGCCCAAGCCCTGTTCGCTGTCCTCCCAGGCCGGCTGATTGTCCTGGGCGCAGATCGCCTGGAGCACCGGGATGTCACGCCGCAGGGGACGCAGATTGGGCTGCTCCGGGCTGGACAGGGCAAAACCGGTGGTATTGATCACCACTTCGGCCCCGGCCTCGTCCAGCCAGGCCTCGACTTGTGCCAGGCAGGCTGCCTCCTTGAGGCTGGCCACGGCGATTGGTAGCGGGTTGAGCCCCGCGGCCTGCAGGCGCTGGCAGAACACATCGATGAACGAGGTATTGGCCGCCTGCAGGTGCGAGCGATAGAACAGCACCGGCGCCACAGGTCGCTCGGGGTGCCACTGGGCGTACCAATCCTGGAGGGTCGCGCGGGGCTTGCCGGGGTGATAGACGCTGGTGCGGGGCAAGGAGTGCGGCTCTTCCCAGGGGTAATCACGCTCCAGCCAGAGGCTCGCCAGGCAGTTGAACAGGTTCAGGGCATTGGCCTTGCCCCCCTGGCGCAGGTAATGCCACAGGCGTTCAGCCTGTGCGCCGGTCACCGTGCCCAGGCCGGTCAGTTCAGGGTCCGGGCGGTCGTCCCCGGGCACCAGGATCAGCTGCACGCCACGGGCGGCCAGCGCCACCAGTTGCTCCACACCATAGCGCCAATAGCCGACTCCGCCATGCAGCGATACCAGGATCACCTTCGCGTGGCGCAGCACCTGGTCTACATAAAGATCGACCGAGGCGTGGTTCTGCACCTGCATAGGGTTGGCCAGGCGCAGGCTAGGGAAATCCTCCGGCAATTGCTCGGCGGTTTCGGCGAGCAGCGCCAGGTGCGAGTCGCCGCTGCAGAGGATTACCAGCTCGGCAGGCGTCTGGCCGAGGTCGGCGATGCTGTCGTCCGGCACGAAGCCGCCGGGCTGGGTCCGCAGCAGGTGCATGGGTCAGGCGCCCAGGGCCTGGCGCAGGCGTGCTTCCAGGTGCGCGGCGTCCAGTTCCTGGCCGATCAGTACCAGGCGGGTGATGCGCGGTTCATCGGCGCGCCATGCACGGTCGAAGTGTTTGTCGAAGCGGGTGCCGACGCCCTGGATCAGCAAGCGCATGGGCTTGCCAGGGATGGCGGCGAAGCCCTTGGCGCGCAGGATGCCAAATTCCACCACCAGTTGGGTCAGTGCATCGAGCAACAAGCTCTCGTCCGCCTCCGGCAGGTCGATGGAAATGGAGTCGAAGGCATCGTGATCGTGGTCGTCGTGGTCGTCGCCGTCGTGATGGGCGTCATGGTGGGTGCGGCGACCGTCGATGTGCGCCTCGGCCTCGGCACCCACCCCAAGCAGCACCTCAAGCGGCAGACGACCGCTGCTGGCCTCGATCACCTTGACCGCCGGCGGCAGTTCCTCGAGCACCTCGGCGCGGACCTTGGCCAAGCCTGCGGCATCGATCAGGTCGGCTTTGTTGAGCACCACCAGGTCGGCGCTGGCCAGCTGGTCGGCGAAAAGCTCGTGCAAGGGGGACTCATGGTCCAGGTTTGGGTCGAGCCTGCGCTGGGCATCCACCTGGTCGGGATAAGCCGCGAAGGTACCGGCGGCCACCGCCGGGCTGTCGACCACGGTGATCACCGCGTCGACGGTGCAGGCGTTGCGGATTTCCGGCCACTGGAAGGCTTGTACCAGTGGTTTGGGCAAGGCCAGGCCGCTGGTTTCGATGAGGATGTGGTCCAGGTCAGCGCGACGTGCCACCAGCTCGCGCATAACCGGGAAGAATTCTTCCTGCACGGTGCAGCACAGGCAGCCGTTGGCCAGTTCGTAGACACGGCCGCTGGCCTCCTCCTCGGTGCAACCGATGCTGCATTGCTTGAGAATTTCGCCATCGATACCCAGCTCGCCGAACTCGTTGACGATGACCGCGATGCGCCGGCCCTGGGCGTTGTCGAGCATGTGCCGGAGCAAGGTGGTCTTGCCCGAGCCGAGGAAGCCGGTGACGATGGTGACGGGGAGCTTGGCCAATGTTTTCATGTCGCGATGCCCTAGGCAGATGGCGCGGGCATGCAGGACGAAAGCCGCGGGCCTGCTGGCCGGGCTCGTTCGCCACCGGATCACCCCGCCCGGTTGAAAGTCGAAAACGTCGCGAGGCAGGTCTCCTGGCTTGCACCGTACCGGCCGGGGCCGGTGGAACGACGCCTTCCCGCGCCTGGACGCAGTGGCTGTGTCGATCCTGTTCAGTGCCTACAGTTGCGGGGGCAGCCGCGGCTTGGACCGCGTTCCCGTCTTAGCTGCGGCCAACGCCGCAGAACCTCGAAGCGGCAAGGCTACGCAGTGGTGGGTAGGCGGTCAACCATCAGCGCAGTATTCATGTGCCACCGACATCAGGACCGTCTCCCTCCATGCCCGCTCACGCCTCACCCGCCAATTGACGGGAAATCGGCCGCATGCTTTGCTTGCACCTTGCGTTCAGGTGCCCCTTCGGGGGTGAAACGGGAAACCGGTGCGTCGCAGGCCCCAAGGGGCCGGACAAGGCCGGTGCTGCCCCCGCAACGGTAAGCGAGTGCGCGTCTTGACCACTGTGCCGCGTCGTATGGCATGGGAAGGTGACGCGATCCAGGGAGCCTGCCTCCTCCTCGCCAGCCCGGAGACCGGCCTGACGTCGAATGAACACCCCGCGGTGGGCGGGTGCTGTCGTATGCCCTGGGCAAGCCTTGCCCAGGCGTGACGCCTGTGCCCGCCGCCCATAAAAAAGCAGAGGAACGCGTCATGTCCGTCACCAGTGCCAAACACAGCATCGCCACGCCTGTCAGCCTCAGCCAGCGCGTGATCCTCGCCATCGGAGCCAGCCTGCTGGGCTTGTGCCTGGTGTACTTCGCTGGCTTCTCGCACATCGAGGCCGTGCACAACGCCGCCCACGATACCCGCCACAGCGCCGCCTTCCCCTGCCACTGAGTACGCCTGCATGATCAAGCGCATTGCCCGTACCGCCGGCTTCAGCGGGCTGCTCGCCGCCCTGTTGCTTACCCTGTTGCAGAGTCTTTGGGTCACGCCGCTGATTCTCCAGGCGGAAACCTTTGAAAGCAGCGCCCCGAGCGCCGAGCACCACGCCCATGGGGATGGCACGGTCGCACATACCCATGACGCCGAAGCCTGGGCCCCGGAAGACGGCTGGCAACGCGTGCTGTCCACCACCGGCGGCAATCTGGTGGTGGCCGTCGGTTTCGCCTTGATACTTGCAGCGCTGTATAGCCTGCGCGAGCCAGGGCGGGTAGCCACCGGGGCACTGTGGGGCCTGGCCGGCTTTGCGGTGTTCTGCTTGGCGCCGACCCTCGGGCTACCCCCGGAACTGCCCGGCACTGTCGCGGCCGACCTAGGCCAACGCCAGGCCTGGTGGGCCGGTACGGCGGCTGCCACGGCCGCGGGCCTGGCGCTGGCGGTGTTTGCCCGGCATTGGCTGTTCAAGGTGCTCGGCGTGGCCTTGCTGACCGTTCCCCATCTGGTAGGAGCCCCTCAACCAACCGTTCACGAGAGCTTGGCCCCCGAAGCCCTGGAAGCCCAGTTCAAGCTTGCCTCCTGGTTGACCAATGCGGCCTTCTGGCTCGCCCTCGGCCTGCTCAGCGCCTGGCTCTATCGTCGCGCCAGCCAGGCCTGATGACGCGCGCTACCCTGTTGCCGGCGTTCTACGCCGGCTTTGGGTGCCGCAAAGGCTGCCCGGCTGACCTCCTCGAACAGCTCCTGCGCGACACACTGTCTGCCCATGGCCTGCAACTGGCCCAACTGCAAGGGATCGCCAGCATCGACCTGAAGGCCGGCGAAGCCGGGTTGCAGGAACTGGCCAGTCGCCTCGGGGTCACCCTGACGCTGTTTCCGTCTGCGCAATTGCACGCCTTCGAACCGTTGCTCAGCCACCGCTCACGCGCCGCGTTCAACCACAGTGGCTGCTGGGGGGTCGCCGAAAGCGCAGCATTGGCGCTGGCCGCACAGAGACAAGGGCCGCCCAGGCTGCTGGTGCCACGCCAGACGGGCGACCGCGCTACCGTTGCCTTGGCGTGCAGCCGATAATCACTATTCTCAATTGCCTTTCTGCAAGGATTTCCCATGACGGTCTTTTTCATCGGTGCCGGCCCCGGCGATCCGGAATTGATCACGATCAAGGGCCAGCGCCTGATCCGCCAATGCCCTGTGATCATCTATGCCGGCTCCCTGGTGCCTGCGGCCGTCCTGCAAGGCCATAGTGCTCATACGGTGATCAACAGCGCCGAGTTGAACCTCGACCAGATCGTCGCAGCCATGCGCAACGCGCATGATAAAGGCCAGGACGTAGCTCGCGTGCACAGTGGCGACCCGAGCTTGTACGGGGCTATCGGCGAGCAGATCCGCCACCTGCGCGAGCTGGGCATCGATTACCAGGTCATTCCGGGCGTCACGGCCGCTGCGGCCAGCGCAGCCCTGCTCGGCTGCGAGCTGACCTTACCGGAGCTGGCGCAGACAGTGATTCTCACCCGCTACGGGGACAGCTCGCCCATGCCCGCAGGCGAGCAATTGGCTGACCTCGCCCGGCACCGCAGTACGCTGGCGATCCACCTGGGCGTCAAGCACCTTGAACGCATCGTTGCCGAGCTGCTACCCCACTACGGCCCGGATTGCCCGATTGCCGTGGTACACCGCGCCACCTGGCCGGACCAGGACTGGGTGCGTGGCACCTTGCAGGATATCGTCGCGCTCACGGCAGCCAAAGGTTTCCGGCGCACGGCCCTGATCCTGGTGGGTCATGTACTGGGCGACACCCCCTTCGCCGAGTCGGCTTTGTACCGGGCCGGGCATGCTCACCTCTATCGCCCGTTGGGCTAAAGTCCAAGATCATTCCTACAAAAAACGACATGAGGTTACACAGATGCTCGAACTGCGCCCCAATTGCGAATGCTGCGACAGCGACCTGCCAGGCGACAGCCCGGACGCACGGATCTGCTCGTTCGAATGCACCTTCTGCCGGGCATGCGACGAGCAGCATTTCCAGGGACGTTGCCCGAATTGCGGCGGCCAGCTGGTGCCTCGGCCAACACGTGTCGGAAACGCCCTGCTGAACAACCCAGCCTCACGCCAACGCGTCATAAAGTCCCATTCCCGTTGCCCCGAACCGGTGAATAGGGACGCGAATTGACCCTGACTGTCCAGCCTGTATCATTGCCATACCGCTTGTAGGACTTTTCAACAAATCCTCTTAGTTTATTCAACGACCCTACGCCTCCCATTACTATACCCCCCGAATAAACGTATCTTGCGCGCTGCCGCGCAGGTCCCAGAGGGTATTCCTGCGGGATTTCAGGAAACGGACCACATTCCTACAGGAGTTATCCAATGACAACCGTTCTGATGGTTGACGACCATCCAACCGTTCGACTCGCAGTACGCATGTTGCTCGAACGTGAACGTTTTCGCGTCATCGGTGAATCAGGAGACGGTATCGATGCCGTGCAGCAGGCCCGCTTGCTCCGCCCCGACGTGGCGATACTCGACATCGGCCTACCTGGCCTTGACGGCATGGAAGTGATCAAGCGACTGCAATTGCTTGAGTCTCCGCCGAAGATCATGGTACTCACCGGTCAACCTGCCGACCTTTATGTACGTCGCTGTCTTGATGCCGGGATCGCCGCGTTCGTCAACAAAGATGAAGACCTGGACGCCCTGGTGTTCGCGTTGAAGGCGCTGGTCAAGGGTTACTCGACCTTTCCACAGATGTCGGTCAACAGCAGTTCGCTGGAGAGCGAATGCGAGCGCCTGGGGAGCCTTTCGAACCGTGAGATGGAAGTGCTGCGTCGCCTCAGCCGCGGGGAGAACAACAAGTACATCGGCGAGTCCATGAACCTCAGCGCCAAGACCATCAGCACCTACCGGGGTCGCATCATGGACAAGCTCAAGACCGAATCGCTGGTCGAGATGGTTGATCTGGCCAAGCGCAACCAGGTCGCTTGAACACGCTCTGCATGAAAAGCGTGCTAGGGGCTCTTTGGCTGGGCTTGTGCCTGATAGCCACCACTTCGCCAGCAGCGAGCACGGATAGCGAGGCTCGCCACCTGCTGGCGCGGTCATTGAGCGTCGCGCCACCCTTGCCGATGGACCCGATCGACCGGCAATGGCTGGAGCGGCGCAAGACCCTGGTGCTCGGTAGTTCGAAGCCGGACTACCCCCCGTTCGAAATCAACACCAGTTTCACCGATTACGAAGGGATCAGCGCCGACTATGCCGGCCTGATCGCCAAGCAATTGGGCGTGGAGATCGAAGTCCGGCGCTTCCCAGATCGCCAGGCGGCCATCGACGCGCTCCGTGCAGGCAGCATCGACCTACTGGGAAGCTCGAATGCGTTCGAGGCCGCCGATGCGCAAATGGTGCTCAGCCAACCTTATGCCGATGATCTACCGGTGATCGTCAGCCGGCAAGACCGGATGCTCGCCCTGCACGCCAAGGACCTGGCCGGCTTGCGCCTAGCGATGGTTGATCACTACCTGCCGCAAGCCAAGGTCCGCGAGCAATACCCCCAGGCGCAGCTACGCCTGTATCGCTCGACCCTGGCAGGGCTCTCGGCCGTGGCACTGGGCGAGGCGGATGCCTACCTGGGCGATGCCATCAGCACGGACTACCTGGTTGGCAAGAGCTTGCAGGGACTGGTGAAGATCGACCATTTCAGCCCGCTGGCAACGGACGTATTCGCCTTTGCCCTGGCTCGCGACAACCCACGCCTGCAGCGCCTGGTCGATAGCGCCCTCTCCCGGATCAGCGACAGTGAACGGCTGGACATACTGCGCCGCTGGAGCACCGGCAACACCAGCCTGCTATTGAAAAACCACACCGGCGCCCTGACCGACGAAGAGCAGGAGTGGATCAAGCGAACCCCGAAAATCCGCGTACTGGTAAACAGTTCGCTCGCCCCCCTGACCTTCAATGATGCTGCACATCACCCCAGCGGTATCACGATCGACCTGCTCAAGCAGATCCGCCTGTTGACCGGCCTGCGCTTCGAAATCGTCGAACGCGACTCGATCCAGGAAATGGTCGACGAGGTGGCCGAGGGCAACGCCGAGATGATCGGCGCCCTGGGCTATGGCCCCGAACGGGCGGCGCGCCTGCGCTATACCCGCCCTTACCTGGTGAGCCCGAGGGTCCTGGTTACCCGCAGCGATGCATACTGGGCCGGCGGCCCCACCGCGCTGGACGGGCGACGGGTCGCACTGCTGCGCGGCTCCCCTCAGCGGGAGGCGCTGCGGCAGAAGTATCCCGGCGCACGTCTGGTGGAGGTGAATACCCACCTCGAGCTGATGGAAGCAGTAGCCAATGACAATGCGGATGTCGCGCTCAGCTCGCACATCAACGCCAGCTATTACATTACCCATGTGTTCAAGAACACCCTGCGCATCGCCGGCCTACAGAGTGACGAACCGGCGGTGGCGGCCTTCGCGGTGGCGCCCAACCAGTCACTGTTGCAATCGATCCTGAACAAGACGCTTTTGAGCATACCGCCCGAGGAACTGGACCAGGTGGTCAACCGCTGGCGCACCACCACCGTGGTCAGCGACAGCCCGTGGCGCAACTACCGCACCCTGGTATTGCAAATCGTCGCGCTGGCGGTCCTGCTGCTGGCCGGCGTGGTGTTCTGGAACACCTACCTGCGCAAGCTCATACACCAGCGCACCGAAGCCGAACGTGCCCTGCAGGCCCAGCTGGCCCTGAGCCGGAGCTTGCTGGAACAACTGCGCCAAGCCAAAGACGACGCCGAACAGGCCAGCCAGGCCAAGAGCACCTTCCTGGCGATCATGAGTCACGAAATCCGCACCCCCATGAACGCCGTGATAGGCCTGCTCGAGCTGGCGCTGGAAGACAGCCGACACGGCCGCAGCGACACACAGGCGCTACAAACCGCACACGGCTCGGCGGTGGGCCTGCTTGAGCTGATCGGCGATATCCTCGACATTTCGCGCATCGAATCCGGCCACCTGACCCTGCAACCGGCGCCCACGGACCTGGTGGAGCTGGTCCGCTCGACCCTGCGGGTGTTCGAAGGCAATGCTCGCATCAAAGGCCTGCTCCTGGACGCCGAACTGCCACAGGCGCCGGCCTGGCTGCAAGCCGACCCGGTGCGCCTGAAGCAGATTCTTTCCAACCTGATCAGCAATGCCATCAAGTTCACCGACCACGGCAGCGTGAAGGTCAGCCTGAGGCTTACTCCTGATGCGTCCAGCGCAACGGTTCGCGTTGCATTGGCCGTGCAGGACACGGGAATCGGCATAAGCCCTGAGGACCAGGCGAGGCTATTCAATACCTTCGCCCAGGTAAACGGGCCTCAGGCCCGCCAGGGCGCAGGCCTGGGGCTGGTGATCAGCCGCACCCTGGCCGAGCTCATGGGTGGCCAGTTACAGCTGCACAGCGTGGAGGGCATGGGCACCCGGATCGAAGTGGAACTTGCCTTGCCGCCTGCCACGCCACTGCTTCGGCACGAACGCCCCGAAGCCGCCCTATCACAGGCGAGCAAGCCGCTGAATGTGCTGGTGGTCGATGACTATCCGGCCAACCTCCTGCTGCTGGACAAACAGTTGGCCACCCTGGGGCATCGGGTCATCCAGGCCGAACAGGGTGCGGCAGCCTTGGCGCTGTGGGAGGCCGGTAGTTTCGACGTGGTGTTGACCGACTGCAGTATGCCGGTGATGGATGGCCACGAGCTGACCCGACGGATCCGTGCCCTGGAACGCGAGCGCAACCTACCGCCTTGTCGGATTATTGGCATCACGGCCAATGCCCAGGCCGAGGAGAAGGCTCGATGCCTGGCCAGCGGGATGGATGATTGCCTGTTCAAGCCTATCGGCTTGCAGGCGCTCAAGGCCCACCTGCCCCAGGCGAGGCCGCAGCCGCTGGCGAGCGTCGAGCCAGCAGCACCTGCCGCGCCCAGCCCGGTCGACGCCCCGGCCACCGGCTTCAATCTCAATGAGCTGCGTCACCTGACCCAGGACGACGAGACGCTCATTCGCCGCCTGCTGGACCAGCTTGCCCATAGCGCCAGCGAAGACCTCGCCGCGCTGCGGGCCCTGGGCGACCCGCCTGGGGACAAAGCGACCCACGCCCTGGCCCACCGTATCAAAGGCGGTGCCAAGATGCTCAAGGTGCGTGGTGTGGTAGGCGATTGCGAAGCGGTCGAGCACGCCGTCGCCCACGGCCAGCCAACCGGGGCCGCGTTGCGCCGCCTCGAGGCCAGCCTGGAGACCCTGCTGGGGGAACTGCGAGAAAGTCTCGCCAGGCTCGATGGGCCGGCTTGACCCCTCGGCTTGCCGGGCCTCAGGAGCTTTCGCGAACCATCAGTTCGAACCCTAGGTCCTGCTGTTCGGTCGCCACGCGCTTGCCGTCGAGCAGGGCCAGCAACGCCTGGGCCGCACCGCGGCCGACAGCTGCCCGCGGCGTGCGGATGGAGGTCAGGCGCGGCACCATGTGCGCCGAGGCCGGCAGGTCGTTGAAGCCGACCATCGCCACCTGGTGCGGTACCTGAATCCCTTGGCGCAACGCCTGCAGTACCGCCCCCTGAGCCAGGTCGTCGTTACAGAAGAAAACGCCATCGACATCGGGTGACTGCGCAAG
Source organism: Pseudomonas sp. NY15372 (assembly GCF_048068215.1). Lineage (NCBI taxonomy): Bacteria > Pseudomonadati > Pseudomonadota > Gammaproteobacteria > Pseudomonadales > Pseudomonadaceae > Pseudomonas > Pseudomonas sp. NY15372. Next base: position 11,043 of record NZ_JBLUPY010000005.1, on the reverse strand, counting down.
CAGGCGGCTGAACAGCTCGCTGCCAAGGCCGATGGACGAAGGCTGCGGTGCCAGCAGCTCCAGCTCCGGCGCGTGCAGGCCGGCTTCAGCCAAGGCCTGGCGAAAACCTTCGGCACGTTGCATCACACGCGGGTCGAGCTGGGCTGCGATGAACGCCAGACGCCGCCGGCCTCGCTCGATCAGGTGGTGTGCCGCTGCACGCCCGGCCTGCTGCTGGGAGAACCCCACCGACAGCTGACCCGCCTCGCCGCCCAGCTCCATCATGTGCACGCATGGCACGCCGCTGGCCGCCAGCATCTGTCGCGCCGCGTCGCTGCGCTCAAAGCCCGTGAGCAACATGCCGCAGGGCTGATAGGCCAGGTAATTGCGGATGAGGTTTTCTTCCTCGGCGATGTCGTAGTGATAGTTGCCGATCAGCACTTCCAGCCCGCGCGGGCGCATCACCTCGTGGATCGCTTCGAGGGTATCGATGAACAACTGGTTGGACAGGGACGGGATCAGCACCACCACCGATTGGCTGCGCGCCGACGCCAGCGCCCGGGCGGCCGGGTTGGCCACGTAGCCAAGGCTGGCAGCGGCGACCATGACCTTCTCGACCAGCTCCGGGGCCACGGTGCTGACGCCGCGCAAGGCGCGCGAAGCGGTGATGGGGGAAACGCCGGAGAGCCTGGCGACTTCTGCCAGGGTGGGGCGACCGGTGGTACGCGAGCCTGTGCGGGACATGGGGGTTGTAATTTTACTACTTGCCAGAAAAGGGAACGGCCACTAAGGTAGCGCTGTCTCAGGACACAGGCAACGTAAAACTTTAGCGGCTATGTGCCCAGCGTCCATACTGCGTGAAGACAAGACCAATAACACCCGGGAGGGTGGCGCTTGCAACTGCGTTTCGCCATCAGCGAGACAGCGCTATCTCACCCCGCAGGAGGTACTGATGAACTTTCCCCTGTCTGCAATAGTGGTGATGGGTGTGGCTGGCTGCGGCAAGAGCTGCATCGGGTCGGCCATTGCCAGCACCAGCGGCGGTCGCCTGATAGAAGGCGATGCCTTTCACCCTGCCGAGAACATTCGCAAGATGAGCGCCGGCATTCCTCTGGATGACGATGACCGTGCCGGTTGGCTCGTCCGCCTTGGCCAGGAACTGCAAGCCACGCTCCAGGCCGGCGAACGCCCCATCCTCACCTGCTCTGCGCTCAAGCGCCGCTACCGCGAAACCCTGCGTCAAGCCGTGCCAGGCCTTGGCTTCGTGTTCCTGGAACTGACCCCGGCCGAAGCCGAGAAGCGCGTGCTCGCCCGCCCCGGTCATTTCATGCCGGCCAGCCTGATCGACAGCCAGTTCGCCGCCCTCGAGCCGCCCCATGGCGAACCGCTGACCCTGACGCTGGACGCCACCCAGCCCATCGAGACCCTGGCTCACGCCGTAGATACCTGGCTAAAGCCCTGCGGTGACCGGAGGCTGGCGCGAACCGCCTGACGCCAGCGGTTTTTCCGGCTCACCAAAGACAGCGCTGTCCCGACACCTGAGCGTGTCGAACGTTTCGCCAAAACAACGATAAGATCGAGGCATATCAATTATGTTCGGATTGGCTACTGATACCTTCCTGCTACTCGACGCCCTGGTGACCATCGTCGGGCTCATCCTGCTGATCACTCATTTCAAGGTCCACCCCTTCGTCGCCCTGACCCTCGCCGCAGGCTTTCTCGGCCTGACCTCCGGCATGCCGGTGGCCAAGGTCATGAAGTCGTTCCAGGACGGCTTCGGCGGCGTGCTCGGCTTCGTCGGCATCGTGCTGGCGCTGGGCACCATGCTTGGCAAGCTGATGGCCGACTCCGGCGGCGCCGACCAGATCGCCCAGACCCTGATCCGCGCCTTCGGCAAGCAGAAGGTGCACTGGGCCATGATGTTCGCCGCCTTCCTGGTGGGCATTCCGCTGTTCTTCGAGATCGGCTTCGTGCTGCTCATCCCGCTGGTGTTCATCGTCGCCCGCCGCTCTGGGGTCTCTCTGGTGAAGATCGGCATCCCGCTGCTGGCCGGCCTTTCCGTGGTCCATGGGCTGGTACCGCCGCACCCGGGCCCGCTGTTGGCGATTGGCATCTTCCATGCCGACATCGGCAAGACCATCTTCTACGGTCTGCTGGTGGCGCTGCCGACCGCCGTGATCGCCGGCCCGCTGTTCGGTAACTTCATCTCCCGCTACATCCCGGGCAACCCGTCTCAGGAACTGATGGACCAGATCGCCCGCGAGACCAACCAGCAAAACCTGCCAAGCTTCGGCATCACCCTGCTCACTGTGTTGCTGCCAGTGGCGCTGATGCTGCTCAAGACCTTCGCCGACGTGGTGCTGCCGGCCGAACATATCGTGCGCCAGTGGATGGACCTGATCGGCCACCCGATCACCGCCCTGCTCGCCGCCCTGCTGCTGGCGTTCTACACCTTCGGCTCTGCTCGCGGCTTCTCGCGCCAGCAGATCATGAAGATGCTCGACCAGAGCCTGGCGCCCACCGCCGCCATCGTGCTGATCGTCGGTGCTGGCGGGGGCTTCAAGCAGATGCTGGTGGACACGGGTGTCGGCAACGTGATCGGGCAGATGGCGGTACAGGCCGAAATCTCGCCGATCCTGCTGGCCTGGCTGGTGGCGGCGGTAATCCGTATCGCCACGGGTTCGGCCACCGTGGCAACCATTACCGGCGCGGGCATCGTCGCTCCGGTGGTGGACCTGGTTCCCGGTGTGAACCGTGAGCTGCTGGTGCTCGCCACCGGCGCGGGGTCGCTGATCCTGTCCCACGTCAACGACGCTGGTTTCTGGCTGGTCAAGCAGTACTTCAACATGACCGTGGCCGAGACGTTCAAGACCTGGAGCATGATGGAAACCATTCTTTCGGTGGTAGGCATCATCTTCATCATGCTGCTGTCGATGGTGGTCTGACCGTTCATCGTGGTGGTGGCACCTTGCTGCGGGCCCGTAGCCCAATCCGGTACAGGTCATTTGCAAGGAGCCACCCATGAAACTGCACCGCACCTGCCTGCTCGCCGTTCTGCTGGCCTCTCCCCTGGCCGTGGCGGCGGGCACCGGGCCGACCCACCCGGACGACCCGCACTCGCCCGCGCCGCAGCCCGGCGTCGACAGCACGCTCAACCCGATCGAAAAACCCATGCCACGGGATACCGACCCGCGCATCCAGGGCAATGACCCGGACAGCCCGCCCGCCGAACAGAACGACAACCGCGACCTGCCGGGGATGGACGGTGGCGGATCGGAAGGGATGCGCGGGCATGGCGATGGCAGCGGGACGCGCGGCGGCGACAGCGGCCAGCCTTGAGGCGAACAGTGCCCGCTTGTGGGAACCGGTTAAGCTATTTGGGGCATTTCTTTGGGGCTGCTGTGCAGCCCATCGCGGCACAAGGCCGCTCCAGGATCACGCAAAACCTTGCCAATGGCGGGTTTCTTGAGCGGGCTTATCCCGCGATTGGGCCGGGCGCAAGGGCTGGGTGGTCTCCCACAGGGGTTCAGCGCTGGGTAATCTTTTGCGGCCCCTTGAGCGTGTGCCAAACCTCACCACTGACGCTTGTCAGGCCGGGTCAGGCCCAGCTTCTCGATCCGATAACGCAGCATGTCCCGCGACAACCCCAGCAACCGCGCCGACTTGGTGACATTCCAATCGGTCCGATCCAGGGTCTTGCACACCAGGTCGCGCTCCATGTCCGGCAGGCTGGTGCCAGGCTCGGGCTCCTGGCGTGGCGGTTCGAATGCCACAGGCATGGGCTGGGCCATGGGTTCGTCGACCAACGTCATGCACAAGTTCAGCTGGTGGGCCGCGATCACTTCGCTGGGCGCCAGCAGCACGGTCTGCTCGAGCATGTTGCGCAGCTCGCGTACGTTGCCCGGCCAGCTGTAGCCGAGCATCAAGGCCTCGGCCTCGGCACTGAAGCGCAGGTTGGGCTTGCCATAACGGCGGCCGTGATGGGCCAGGAAGTGCCGGGCCAGCAGCAGGATATCCTGCCCACGGGCATACAGCCGCGGCACTTTTAGGGCAATGATACGCAAGCGGAAGAACAGGTCACGACGGAATTTGCCTTGTTGCACCATCTGCTCAAGGTTGCAGTTGGTAGCACTGATCACCCGCAGGTCGACCTTGCGCTCCTTCACCGCACCGATGCGACGAATGCTGCGGTCTTCGAGGAGCTTGAGCAGCTTGGCCTGGAGCACCAGGTCCATTTCACCGATCTCATCGAGGAACAAGGTGCCCCCGTCGGCCGCCTCGACCAGCCCCACCCGACGCTCCTTGGCGTCGGTGAACGCGCCTTTTTCATGGCCGAACAGTTCGGCCTCCAGCAGGTTGGCAGGGATCGAAGCACAATTGAATTCAATGAACGGGCCCTTGCTGCGCGCGCCATCGAAATGCAGCGCCCGGGCCACCAGTTCCTTGCCGGTGCCCGTCTCGCCCTCGACCAGTACCGGCGGCAGGTCGTCGCTGGTCATGCGCCGCTCGGCATCGAGCAACTGGCGCAGGGTGTGCTTGAGGCTCTGCATCACCGGCGACTCGCCGATCAACGCCTGTAACCCGGATTTCTGCGCCTCGCGCTCCTGGTAGAACGACAGGGTGCGCTCCATCCGTTCTGCGGCCAGCGCCTTGTCCAGCATCAGCTTGAGTTCGGCCAGCACCACAGGCTTGGTCAGGTAGTGAAAGGCGCCCTCCTTCATCGCCAGCACAGCGTCTTCCACATTGCCGTAGCCGGTCATCATGATCACCTTCAGGTCCGGCGCCTGAGCCACCAGGTTGCGCAGCAGGTCGTGGCCGCTCATGCCCGGCAACGAGTTGTCGGTCAGCACCGCATCGGGCTGGCCCTGCCTGACCTGCTCGAGCGCCTGCTCGGCGCTATGGCAAACCGTGACCTCGAAGCCCTTCAGGCCTAAGTACGTGCGTATGTTGTCAGCGAGGATTTCGTCATCCTCGACCACCAGAATGCTGGGCCCCATGGTCCCCTCCCGCTGCGATATTGAAGACAAGGCTGACGCGGGTTCCTTCCTCTTCGCGGCTGCGAAGGCTGACCGAGCCGCCAAAGCGTTCCATGATGCGCTTGACCAGGGCCAGGCCCACACCGAGGCCACCCTGCTTGGTGGTGAAGAACGGTTTGAACACCATCCGCTCCTGTTGCTGGCTCATGCCCTTGCCGGTATCGCTGAGCACCAGCTTCACCTGCTGCCCCTCCAGGTTGCTGACCTCCGCGCACAGCAGGCCGCCCTTGGGCATGGCCTCCAGGGCATTGGCGAACAGGCTGTTGAGGATCTGGGTCAACTGCAGCGACTGGCTGGCCACCCAAAGCTGGGTTGGCCCTTCGAAGCTGAACTGCACGCCGTTACGTTCGATCTGTTGCAGGAAGGCCAGCCGGGTGTCCTCGATCGCCGCCACCAGGTCCACCGCCTCGGCCTCGTCACTGGTCGGGCGCAACGACACCAACAGATCACGCACCCAGCGCGACATGCGGTCGACCTGGCTGATGATGTCGGCGATGTTCTTGCGCGCCGGCTCGCTGGCGATTTCCTGGGCCAGCTCGGCACTGGAGCGGATATTGGCCAATGGGTTGCGCAGGCTATGGGCCACTGCCGAAGACATCTCGCCGAGCGCGACATACGTCTCGCTGGCCACCAGGCGGTCCTGCTGGTGGTGGAGCATGCCGGCGGCGCGGCGCACGATCCAGAATAGGCCAAAATAGACCAGCGCCCCACCCAGCAAGGTCGACACCCAGATCAGCACGTAGCCGCGCTGGATGCGCCGCACCAGGTCCTGGGGCTCCTTGTAGATCTCCACCATAGACAACACCTGCTCGCCCTGGCTGTCGAACAATGGGATGTAGTTCTCGATGAACAGGTACTGCGGCTCACGTTCGAATTTTTGCTCCTCGCGGTCCTCATCGGCCTTGTGGTAACTGGCCGACACCGCCTTGCGCGAATGGAAGGCGTGGTCCAGGTCATCGTCCTCGGCGATGCGCTTGCCTAGCAACTGCGGGTTGGTCGACCAGACGATGGTGCGATCGTGGGCATAGACATTGGCCAGCAACGTGTCGGGCAGGTGCTCGACATGGTCGAGGAATTCCACTCGAGTCGACTTGACCAGCGCCGGCGCGATCTGCAAGTGCTGCTCGTCCAGCCGCGGGTCGAGCAGCTCGCCCATGGTGGTGCCTGGCGGCAATTGCGAATGACGGACCTCGGCCTGGGCCATGGCCTGGATGAACTGGGCGGTGAGCATGGCGTCACGCTCGACGCTGTCGCGTACCACGAAGCGGGTGGAGAAGTAACCCAGCCCACCGGCTACCGCCGTGATCACCAACAGGCTGATCACCGAGAACCAGCGCAGCAGGTTGAACTCACGCAGCGGCGCGGCCAGCCCGCTCGAAGTGGGTGACGTCTTGTCGGGAGCATCATGATCCAGCGTATGCATGGTGGGGTTCCCGCTCTGAGATGCCATCGGGGGGAAGCAAGGCATCGCTACCGTGAGTAGCAAGGTGATAGCACTTTGCCTATTTCGCTGCCGCCACTGTCTATTGCCAAAGGGCGCAGCAAGAAACCGGCCAATCTAATCTGAAAGAAAAATACTGAGTAAAATCAGTTAGTTATTTAAATAATCTAATCTAGTTTCGAAACTCAGACCCCACAATTGGGGGTATTTCTCACCCATTCAACAAAAAACTACTAATAACAATGATTTATAGGCATAACTTGATATTTGGCTTTAATTTCTGACCAACCGGAAGCTCAAGGAAACACTCGTACCCTCCCCCTCCCGGCTGCTCAGCCGGACCGAGCCACCGAAGCGCTCCATGATCCGTTTGACCAGCACCAGCCCCACCCCGAGCCCGCCTTGCTTAGTGGTGAAGAACGGCCGGAAGGCCATGCGCTGTTGTTGTTCGCTCATGCCCCGGCCGGTGTCCGAGACCCTCAAGGTCAGGCTACGTCGGTCCTGGCGCACCACCTCCACACGCAGTTGGCCACCCTGCTCCATCGACTCCAAGGCATTGGCGATCAGGCTGTTGAAGATTTGCCCCAGCAACACCGGATGGCCCAGCACCTGGAATGCTGGCAAGGGCTTGAGGTCCAGGCTCACCCCACAGCGCGCCAGCGGCACGGCGAAAGCTTGCAGACTGTCTTGGAGCGTTTGCGGCAGGTCCACGGGGATCGCGTCGTCGTTGAGCGGGCGCAGCGATTGCAGCAGCTGACGCACCCACTGGGACATGCGATCGACCTGGCTGATGATGTCGTTGATGTTCTTCTGCGCCGGCCCTTCATCGAACGCCTGGGCCAGTTCGGCGCTTGAACGGATACTGGCCAGCGGGTTGCGCAGGCTGTGCGCAACTGCCGAGGACATCTCGCCCAGCGCCACGAAGGTCTCGTTGCTGATCAGCCGCTTCTGCTGCACCGCCATCACCCGGGCGGCGCGCCGCATGATGCCATACAGGCCCAGGTAGACCAGGCTCGCGCCGATGGCGATGGCCAGCCAGATCAGCAGCAGGCCGTGCTCGATGCGCACGATCAGGTCATGGGGCTCCTTGTAGATCTCGACCATGGCCGCGACCCGCTGGCCATCGGCGTCGAACAGCGGGATGTAGTTCTCGATGAACAATTGCTTGGGCGGGGTCACGAACTTCTGTTCACTGCGGGCGTCGTCGAAATCGTGATAGCTGGCCGAAACCTGCATCCGGTATTCGAAGGCGCGCTCCAGGTCGTCGTCGGACTCGATCATCTTGCCGATCAACGCCGGGTTGCTCGACCAGATCACGGTGCGGTCCGGCGCGTAGATATTAGCCAACAGCACGTCCGGCAGGTGGGCGATATGGTCGAGGAATTCGCCGCGGGCGCGCCGCCGTGCATCCGGGTCGACATCGGGCATGGCCAGGTCCATGCGCGAGTCGAGCAGTTCGCCCATGGTGCGCACATTGGGGATGGACACGTGGCGCACTTCAGCGTCGGCGATGGCCTGGATGAACTGGGCGGTGAGCAGCGCATCGCGCTCGACGCTCTCGTTGATGATGAAACGGCTGGAAATCAACCCCAGGCCCACGGCCACCGAGACGATGATCGCCAGGCTGACCCAGGCATACCAGCGCAATAGGTCGAAAGGCTTATGGACCTTACCGCCATCACCACCTGCGGGCACTTCGAGTGTGTCGGAACGTGGGGCGAGGTCCATGGCGGACTCCAACGGCTGGGCACCTTTGAAGGTTATAGCCCAGAGTTGGGGGTTCGCCCGCCGCTCGCCGAACAGATTCCCGGCAAAACGCCGCAAGCCCCGGTTCACCACCCGCTGTAGAGCGGTGCATCTTCGGCAAGCCCCTGCAAGCGGCGGTAGTCACGCAGCACGTTGGGCACGTACTTCTGCGTCTCGGCGAACGGCGGCACCACCCGCCCTCGGCTGAGCACAGCTTCCGGGCCTGCATTGTAGGCGGCCACGGCCAGGGTTATATCATTGTCGAACAGCTTGAGCATGCGCTTGAGATAACGCGCACCGCCCTGCAGGTTGGCCGCGGGGTCGAGCACATCCTTGACCCCCATCTCCTTCGCCGTGCCAGGCATTAGCTGCATGAGCCCGGCCGCGCCCTGGGGTGAGCGCGCCTTGGGGTTGTAACCGGACTCGGCCTTGATCAGCGCATGCAGCAGCGCTTGCGGCACGCCATGAGTACGCGCCGCGTCGGCCACAAGGTCAGCGTAGGGGCGCCCGGTGATCAGTTGCGCATCGACAGGCCCGGCATGGGCCTGCGGCTCGCTGATGATTCGCTCATAGTGCCGCCCTGGCCGGTGCACGTTGGACAGCACGTAGCCGCCTTTGGCATCGATGGCGATGTACATATCGGCCTGGGCGGCGCCCGCCGCCAACCAGACCAATCCCAGGATGATTCCACGCATGTCGGCTGCCTCCCCGTCGTGGCCCCCGATGTGGGGGAAATGCCCCGGAAAACCCGAGGTTTCCAGCTGGAACGCAAGCACTGTGCCGCTTGCCATGGCGCATGGCGCAAGGCCCCGAGCCAGACGTGCACGGCTGTTGCATGGCGAAGGCAAACCTGCCCGAACGCACTGGAGGGTTTCACCATGCAGCGCAGATCCATCACCCAACGCGGCTTCACCCTGCTCGAACTGTTGGTGGTCCTGGTGGTGCTCGGCCTTCTGGCCGGCATCGTCGCGCCCAAGTATTTCAGCCAGCTCGGCCGCTCGGAGGCGAAGGTCGCCCGAGCGCAGATCGAAGGCCTGGGCAAGGCACTGGACCTGTACCGCCTGGAGGTCGGCCACTACCCCAGCAGCGAGCAGGGCCTGCAGGCACTGGTAGCCGCTCCGAGTGGCGAACAACGCTGGTCGGGGCCCTACCTGCAGAAGGCCGTGCCCCAAGACCCCTGGGGTCGCGCCTATATCTACCGCCAACCCGGTGAAAACGGCGGCGAGTACGACTTGCTCTCGATGGGCAAGGACGGCCAGCCCGGCGGAGACGGAGAAAATGCCGAAATCACCAGCTGGCAATGAGGAGAGCCGCCATGCGCTACAGCCTCAAGGCGCTAGGCCCACAGGGCATCGTCCAGTTGCAGGTCGAGGCCGAGGATGCCGGCCAGGCGCGGCGCCACGCCGAGGCCCAAGGCCTGCGGGTGGTCAGCCTGCGCAGCCAGGGCGGCGGTTTGCGCGCACTGCCCTGGCTGCGTACGCCAAGCTTCGACCTGGTGTTGTTCAGCCAGGAACTGGGCACCTTGCTCAGCGCCGGCCTGCCGTTGATCGAAGCCCTGGAGAGCCTGGCCGAGAAGGCCCCTACCCCTTCGGCGCGCCAGGTACTCGAGGCGCTGGTACGCCAGCTCTACGAGGGCCATTCGTTGTCCCAGGCGCTGGGCCAGCAGGCGAAGGTGTTCCCCGCCCTGTATGTGGCCCTGGTGCAGTCCAGCGAGCGCACCGGTGCGCTGGGCGACGCCCTGGCACGTTATATCGGTTACCGACAACGCCTGGACCTGGTCCGGCAGAAGCTGGTCGGCGCCTCGGTCTATCCGTTGCTGCTGTTGTTGGTGGGCGGCGGCGTGGTGCTGTTTCTGCTCGGCTATGTGGTGCCTCGCTTCAGCCTGGTATTCGAGGGCATGGGCAGCGAGCTGCCCTGGTTGTCGCGGATCCTGATGCAGGTCGGCCTGTTCCTGCATGCGCAGCAGTTGCCCCTGGCATCGGCGGTACTGGGTGGCCTTTGCGCCTTGGCGCTGCTGCGTCGCCGCCCTGCCGTGCGCCGCTGGGCCAACCACCAGTTGCGCCGCCTGCCGGCCTTGCATCAGCGCCTGGTGATGTATGAGCTTGCCCGCTTCTATCGTTCGCTGGGGATTCTGCTGCAAGGCGGCATCCCCATCCTCACCGCCATGGGTATGGCCCGTGGCCTGCTCGGCAGCGCCGCCGCACAAGGCCTGGAGCACGCCTGCCGACGCGTGGGCGAAGGCCTGCCGCTGTCCGATGCGCTGGAGATGGGGCAACTGGTGACGCCGGTGTCGCTACGCCTGCTGCGGGCGGGCGAGCGCTCAGGCAACCTGGGCGAGATGCTCGAACGCTGCGCCGACTTCCATGACCAGGAGATCGGTCGCTGGGTGGAATGGTTCGTGCGCCTGTTCGAGCCGTTGCTGATGACCTTCATCGGTCTGCTGATCGGCCTGATCGTGATCCTCATGTACATGCCGATCTTCGAGCTGGCGTCGAGCATCCATTGATTGAAGGAAGGGCCGGGTTCGCCCGGTTTGCGGCCGCTGCGCGCCCGCTCTCATAGAACAGGTGCAACTAATTGATTTTGCGAGGTCCTGTGGGAGATTCTATGGTTGTGGGCAAGCCGGCTCCCACTGGTGCAGCGCCAACCACACCCTATGGGAGCCGGCTTGCCGGCGATGAAGACAACCCTTTACCCAAAGCCAGATCGCATCCCGGTGTGGGTAATCATCATGCACTCAACCAGCCCTGCTCGCTCAGGATTCATGATGCTGTTGCCCGTTCTGGCCAATCGCCGGCAAGCCGGCTCCCACCGGTACTTCGCCAACCACACCCTGTGGGA